>NZ_JBFUHK010000004.1:0-177071 GCF_056402435.1 Rahnella sp. P4_A8
GTGAAGACGTGGTACGTCATCCGGTCGTTGCGCGCATTGTTGTCGCGTACGAAGCCTGGGAAGAAGAAGATCAAAAACGCCGCGATGCGATTGCCGCAGAGCGTAAACATGAACATCAGAACAGCTCAACACAACAGGCCAGTCAATGAACACGGTAATCCTCGATTTACAAATTGCCTGCGAAGATGCAGCAGGTTTACCGTCAGAAAATGATTTCCAGACCTGGCTTGAAGCGGTTCTTCCTCAGTTTCAGGAAGAATCAGAAGTCACAATCCGTCTGGTCGATATCCCTGAAAGTCATGAACTTAATATGACTTATCGTGGGATGGATAAACCGACCAACGTGTTATCCTTTCCGTTCGAAGCACCTCCTGGTATGGAGATGCCGCTTCTTGGCGACCTGATTATTTGTCGCCAGGTTGTGGAGAAAGAAGCAAAAGAGCAGGACAAAGAACTTCTGGCTCACTGGGCGCATATGGTCATTCACGGCAGTTTGCATTTGCTGGGCTATGACCATATCGTTGACGAAGAAGCCGAAGAAATGGAATCGATTGAAACTGAAATCATGCAGGGTCTGGGGTATCCGGATCCGTATATTTCAGAGAAAGAAGATAACTAAGCTTCACAGTAAACTCGCGTAATGCCTGCCTGATAACGTGTTTATCCGCAGGCGTTTCGCATAATTTTCACTAACTACGAGTAAAAAAAACCAAACGCCATGAGCGATGACCATTCACAAAATAGTGACAGCCCCAGTCCCAAGAAGGGCTTCTTTTCCCTTATCCTTAGCCAGCTTTTTCACGGTGAACCAAAAAACCGTGGCGATTTGGTTGAGCTGATCCGTGATTCAGAACAAAACGATCTGATCGACCCCGATACCCGTGACATGCTGGAAGGCGTGATGGATATCGCCGAGCAGCGCGTCCGGGACATCATGATCCCACGTTCACAAATGATCACGCTAAAACGCAACCAGCCGCTGGAAGAGTGCCTCGATGTCATTATTGAATCTGCACACTCACGCTTCCCGGTGATCAGCGAAGATAAGGATCACATTGAAGGCATCCTGATGGCCAAAGACCTGCTGCCGTTTATGCGCACAGAGTCTGAGCCATTCAGCATAGATAAAGTGCTGAGAACCGCGGTCGTTGTCCCTGAAAGCAAACGCGTAGACCGCATGCTGAAGGAATTCCGCTCACAGCGTTACCACATGGCGATTGTCGTTGATGAATTCGGCGGCGTTTCAGGTCTGGTAACCATAGAAGATATTCTCGAACTGATCGTCGGCGAAATCGATGATGAGTACGATGAAGCAGAAGATCTGGATATCCGTCAGCTCAGCCGCCATACCTACACCGTCCGCGCACTGGCACCGATCGAAGATTTTAATGAAGTGTTCCGGACCCATTACAGTGACGACGAAGTCGATACGATTGGTGGTCTGGTCATGCAGTCATTCGGCCATTTACCGGCGCGTGGTGAAAGCATTGAAATTGACGGTTACCTGTTCAAGGTTGCGATGGCTGACAGCCGTCGTATCATTCAGGTTCATGTAAAAATACCGGACGACGCGCCGCAACCGATACTGGAAGAATAATTACTTCATGGCAATTGCCTCTTTATATCAACGCCAGCGGGTTCGCGCCCTGCTGGCGCTCTTTTTCGGTGCCTGTGGCACGCTGTCATTTTCCCCTTATGACTTCTGGCCTGCGGCGATCATTTCGCTGTGCGGTCTGCTGGCATTAACGCTCGATCGTCGTCCGGCTCAGGCCGCGCTCATCGGCTTTTTCTGGGGAATGGGTCTTTTTGGCAGCGGCGTAAACTGGGTTTATGTCAGCATCGCCACGTTTGGCGGCATGCCGGAAGCGATCAACCTTTTCCTGGTGGTCTTGCTGGCAGCGTATTTATCGCTGTACACGATGTTGTTTGCCGGCTTGTTCAGCAAACTGTGGCCGAAAACCACCTGGTGGAAACTGGCACTTGGCGCGCCCGCCTTGTGGCAAGTTACTGAATTCCTGCGCGGCTGGGTGCTGACCGGTTTCCCGTGGTTACAGTTCGGCTACAGCCAGATCGACGGTCCGCTGAAAGGCCTCGCGCCGATTACCGGCGTCGACGGCATCACGATTTTACTCACCTCGCTGAGCGGACTGATTGTGTACGCAGTACATCAGCGTCGCGTCACACCGGGAATTATCGCTGTTGCCATGCTGTTACTGCCGTGGCCGCTGCGTTATATCCACTGGTATCAGGAACAGCCAGATAAAACGGTCGATGTGGCACTGGTTCAGGGCAACATTCCACAGTCCATGAAATGGGATCCGAAAGCACTGGAAAGTGCGCTGCAGACCTATCTGGATCTCAGCCGCCCGTACGTGGGTAAATCCAGCATGATCATCTGGCCGGAATCAGCAATTTCAGACATTGAATCCGATCAGCAGGGCTTCCTGAGCATGGTGGATAATATCTACCGCTCACACGGCACCCAGTTAATCACCGGCATTATCGATGCCCGTCGCAATGAAGAAGGCATGAAAGTGTATAACAGCGCCATCGTGCTCGGCGGTGAAAAGCCCTATCACTATCCTGACGAAAACCGCTTCAACAAACATCATCTGGTGCCTTTTGGAGAGTTCGTACCGCTGGAAGCCATTCTTCGCCCGCTGGCACCTTTCTTCGATTTGCCGATGTCCGGGCTGACCAGTGGTGATTACGTGCAGAAACCGTTGTTTGTCAGTGGCCTGAATCTGACCACGGCGATTTGTTACGAAGTCGTCTTCGGCGAACAGGTGCGCGACAATCTGCAACCGGATACTAATTTCCTGCTGACGATTTCAAACGATGCCTGGTTTGGTCATTCGATTGGCCCATGGCAACACTTCCAGATGGCGCGAATGCGTTCGCTGGAACTGGGCCGTCCGTTGCTGCGCAGCACCAATAATGGCATTACCGCCGTCGTTGATGCTCAGGGCGATGTGACCCACGAAATTCCGCAGTTTACCCGTCAGGTGCTGAACGTGAAGGTCACACCGACAACGGGTATGACACCTTATGCCCGGGCTGGCTGGTGGCCGGTGTGGTTTGCTACGGCAGTCATGGCGGCAGTTGCGCTGTGGTTGGGTCGCCGTAAATCCTGAGTACAAGCGTTTTGTTTCTAAAACAGGCACCTCCGGGTGTCTGTTCTTTTTTGTAGCACCCCTTTTTAATCTCAATACCCCTCCCCTTTTACCTGCTGCCGATTGTTTCGACTGCGGCATTAAGCGCTGCCGATTTGCCCGCTTATGAAGTTAAATCAGGCCATTTGGCACGACTCTTGCTACATCTGATTGAAAGATATCTGATTAGTTACTTTTTATGACGGGATGCATCATTTTGGTACAAACAGGCTGCTCCTCATGCACTTTCCGGGTGCATAGCCGTTTGATTGCTTTGATTTGGTGCGTGTCTCGTCTCAAAAAAGAAACAATGTGGTTTCATAATATTCACATTCAGCTATTTTCTAGCTTCATATGACGAGGCATTAGTACTTTCTGATCCCTGAGTTTGGATCCCTAATGACAGCAAGGAGTTGGACATGCAATTGCGCAAATTGGCGTTATCAGTACTGTTGGCAAGCGTTACCGTGAGCAGCTTTGCTCACGCAGAAGAACTGACCGGCACCCTGAAAAAAATTAAAGACAATGGCGTTATCGTGGTGGGTCACCGTGAATCCTCAGTGCCATTCTCTTACTACAACAACGAACAAAAAGTTGTGGGTTATTCACAGGACTATTCTGACGCTATCGTTGACGCAGTGAAGAAAAAACTGAACCTGCCTGACCTGCAGGTCAAAATGATGCCAATCACTTCGCAGAACCGTATCCCGCTGCTGCAAAACGGCACCTACGATTTCGAATGTGGTTCAACCACCAACAACCTGGAACGTCAGCAACAAGCAGCCTTCTCTGACACCATCTTTGTGATCGGCACACGTCTGCTGGTGAAAAAAGGTTCAGAGATTAAAGATTTCACTGACCTTAAAGGCAAAACTGTTGTTGTAACCTCCGGTACGACTTCCGAAGTTCTGCTGAACAAGCTGAACGAAGAGAAAAAACTGGATCTGCGCATCATCAGTGCCAAAGACCACGGTGACTCCTTCCGTACGCTGGAAACTGGCCGCGCAGTGGCCTTCATGATGGATGACGCCTTGCTGGCCGGTGAACGTGCGAAAGCCAAGAAACCAGACAACTGGGAAATTGTCGGTACGCCGCAATCCAAAGAAGCTTATGGCTGCATGATGCGTAAAGACGATGCTGAGTTTAAAAAACTGGTTGATGACACCATCGTGCAGGCACAAACCTCCGGTGAAGCAGGCAAATGGTTTGAAACCTGGTTCAAAAAACCGATTCCTCCGAAAAACCTGAATATGAACTTTGAGCTGTCCGATGACATGAAAGCTCTGTTCAAAGCGCCAAACGATAAGGCGCTGTAAGTCATACCAAATGGACGGGTATAACCAAGAGAAGAGTGAAAAGTGACTAAAATACAAGGTTGGACCACCAACCTGTGATGATACAGATGCGGGGTGGTCGTTCCCCACCCCGCATTCTTTCCCATTCACTTTAGGCGGATTGCGTCATCACTCAGATGGGTAAGCCTTTACCCGCTTTACGGAGTTTTTATGTCAATAGATTGGAACTGGGGCATTTTTCTGCAACAAGCCCCCTTCGGTAACACCACTTATCTGGGCTGGATTTGGAATGGATTTCAGGTCACTGTCGCACTGTCAATTTGCGCATGGATAATCGCCTTCCTCATCGGTTCTCTGTTCGGTATTTTGCGTACCGTCCCCAACCGCATCCTTTCGGGTATTGGTACCTGTTACGTCGAATTATTCCGTAACGTGCCATTAATCGTGCAATTCTTCATTTGGTATCTGGTGGTCCCTGAACTGCTGCCTGAAAATATCGGCATGTGGTTTAAATCCGAACTGGCGCCTGACGTACAGTTCTTCACTTCCTCGGTAATTTGCCTCGGGTTGTTCACCGCCGCCCGTGTATGCGAACAGGTGCGTGCAGCCATCCAGTCCCTGCCAAGCGGACAACGCAATGCCGGACTGGCGATGGGCCTTACGCTGCCGCAAACTTACCGCTATGTGCTGTTGCCCAATGCTTACCGCGTGATCGTGCCGCCAATGACCTCTGAGATGGTTAATCTGGTGAAAAACTCCGCCATTGCCTCGACCATTGGTCTGGTTGATATGGCCGCACAAGCCGGTAAGCTGCTGGATTACTCCGCGCATGCGTATGAATCATTCACTGCAATCACCGTTGCTTATGTCCTTATCAATGCCGTCATCATGCTGCTGATGCATTTCGTAGAACGTAAAGTCCGCCTGCCGGGCAACATGGGAGGGAAATAAGCATGCATGAATTCGACTGGAGTTCTATTGGTCCCGGCCTGCCCTATCTGTGGCAAGGCATGGTCATTACGCTGAAGATAACGTCGCTGGCGATTGTAGTCGGTATTTTGTGGGGCACCCTGCTGGCGGTCATGCGCCTGTCAACGTTCAAGCCGATCAGCTGGTTTGCCTCGGCTTACGTCAACCTTTTCCGCGCGGTTCCGCTGGTCATGGTGCTGTTGTGGTTCTATCTGATTGTGCCGGGCTTTCTGCAAAAAGTGCTCGGACTGTCACCTAAAACCGATATCCGCCTGATTTCTGCGATGGTCGCGTTTGCGTTATTTGAAGCGGCGTATTACTCGGAGATTATCCGCGCAGGGATTATCAGCATCGCACGCGGTCAGTCTTCTGCAGCGCTGGCGCTGGGTATGACACAGTGGCAGTCGATGAAGCTGGTTATCCTGCCGCAGGCTTTCCGCGCGATGGTGCCGTTACTGCTGACGCAGGCTATCGTTTTGTTCCAGGATACTTCGCTGGTGTATGTTCTGGGCCTCGCAGACTTCTTCCGCAGCGCATCTAATATTGGTGACCGTGACGGTACACTGGTTGAGATGGTGCTGTTTGCAGGACTTATTTACTTTGTTATCAGCCTTTGTGCTTCCTTGCTGGTGCGTTATTTGAAGAAAAGGACCGTTTCATGATTTCACTGAAGAATGTTTCTAAATGGTACGGGCACTTTCAGGTGCTTACCGATTGCAGCACCGAAGTTAAAAAAGGTGAAGTTGTGGTGGTTTGCGGGCCTTCAGGCTCAGGGAAATCGACGCTGATCAAAACCGTTAACGGACTCGAACCAGTTCAGAAAGGTGAGATCCTGGTCAACGGGACGCCGGTCAATGACAAGAAGACCAATCTGGCGCAACTGCGTGCAAAAGTGGGCATGGTTTTCCAGCATTTCGAACTGTTCCCGCACCTTTCCATCATCGATAACCTGACACTGGCACAAGTCAAAGTTTTAAAACGTGATAAAGCGGCAGCGAAAGACAAGGGCCTGAAATTACTGGATCGTGTCGGTTTGTCCGCGCACGCCAATAAATTCCCCGGCCAGCTTTCCGGTGGTCAGCAACAGCGTGTGGCGATTGCCCGTGCATTGTGTATGGATCCGATCGCGATGTTGTTTGACGAACCGACGTCCGCTCTTGATCCGGAAATGATCAACGAAGTGCTCGACGTTATGGTTGAGCTGGCAAACGAAGGTATGACAATGATGGTGGTGACACACGAAATGGGCTTCGCCCGTAAAGTGGCCAACCGCGTGATTTTCATGGATGAAGGCAAGATTGTAGAAGATCGCAATAAAGACGATTTCTTCAATAATCCGGAATCCGATCGCGCCCGGGATTTCCTGGCGAAGATCCTGCACTGACCGGCACTGAAAAAAAGAAAGCACACCTGCCCCGACTCTCCGGGGCAGGTGTCTGACGCTTAAGGTTCAAACGGACGACGCGTAAACTCAGTGTTACCACATTTCGGGCATTTACTCAGAATTTCCGGCGTATACACCGCTAAGTGAAAATGACAGTTTTCACACACCAGATTGCCCAGACCGACGACTTCTCCGCTGTGATAAATCCCGTGATGGCTGACATCTTTAAAAACCTCTTTCCATTCCAGCTGGGTTTTATCGGTCATATCGGCCAGCTCTTTCCACAAGCTTTCTTTAATGACCCGCATGAACACACTGTCCGTGCCGTCATCTTCTTCTGCCACGGCTTGCTGGTTTTCTTCATAGTTGCGGGCAAATTCGTGCAAATCGCGGCGTACCGCCGACGTTAACTGTTCAATCTGGATTTCCGTCAGCTTGCCCTCTTCCTGCAGTCTGACGCGGGCATCCTGTACCAGCGCGCTGATATCACGTTCACCGTGTTTTAACCGCTCGGTCAGTGATGTCACCAACTGACGGTAAGATTGCGTAATATTGCTCATATTTCCTCTCCTTGAACTGTCATAACCATTTTCACGGCGGGAACGCACTGCCTTTATTTTAGTCGTAAATCCCTGATCCGTTGCGCAGATTATCTCGCGCTGACTCGCAGATTATGAATATTGCGCCAGAAGCGGACAGAAATTCCCTTTAGCCTTCGCTGGGTGTTGTTGCTCCAACCGCTTATCAGCTATGCTATGCGGATCTTTTGATTAAAACTTTTTGAGCTACAGGCGTAGCTGTTTTCACTCACAGGACCACCGGCCGCCATGCAAGAGCAATACCGTCCAGAAGACATCGAGTCACACGTTCAGCTTCACTGGCAAGAGAAGCAAACCTTCAAAGTTACCGAACAGCCTGGCAAGGAGAAATATTACTGCCTCTCCATGTTGCCTTATCCATCAGGCCGTCTCCACATGGGACACGTGCGCAACTACACCATCGGTGACGTGATTTCCCGTTACCAGCGCATGCTCGGTAAAAACGTTCTGCAGCCGATTGGCTGGGATGCGTTTGGCCTGCCAGCGGAAGGAGCAGCGGTTAAAAACAACACCGCACCTGCGCCGTGGACTTACGAAAACATCGAATACATGAAGAACCAGCTTAAATTGCTGGGCTTCGGCTATGACTGGGATCGTGAAATCGCGACCTGTAAGCCTGATTATTATCGCTGGGAACAATGGTTCTTCACCAAGCTGTACGAAAAAGGTCTGGTTTATAAGAAGACCTCCGCAGTGAACTGGTGTCCGCATGACCTGACCGTTCTGGCGAATGAACAGGTTATCGACGGCTGCTGCTGGCGTTGCGATACCAAAGTAGAACGTAAAGAAATTCCTCAGTGGTTTATCAAAATCACCGATTACGCCGATCAGCTGCTTAACGATCTGGACACGCTGGAAAGCTGGCCAGAGCAGGTGAAAACCATGCAGCGCAACTGGATTGGCCGTTCCGAAGGCGTGGAAATCACCTTTGATGTGGCTGACAGCGATGAAAAAGTCACGGTGTACACCACCCGTCCTGATACGTTTATGGGCGCGACCTACGTCGCTGTGGCTGCCGGTCATCCTCTGGCACAGTTGGGCGCACAGAATAATCCTGCGCTGAACGATTTCATCGACGAATGCCGTAACACCAAAGTTGCCGAAGCAGAAATGGCGACGATGGAAAAGAAAGGCATGGCAACCGGTCTGTTTGCCATTCACCCGCTGTCTGGTGAAAAGCTGCCAATCTGGGTCGCTAACTTCGTGCTGATGGAATACGGTACCGGCGCAGTGATGGCCGTGCCTGGTCACGATCAGCGCGACTGGGAATTCGCCACCAAATACGATCTGCAGATCAAGCCGGTTATCCTGAATCTGGACGGCAGCCATCCTGACGTCAGCGCAGAAGCCATGACTGAGAAAGGTACACTGTTCAATTCTGGCGAATTTGATGGTCTCAGTCACGAAGACGGCTTTAATGCTATTGCCGATAAACTGGTTGCTCAGGGTGTCGGTCAGCGCAAAGTAAACTACCGTCTGCGCGACTGGGGGGTTTCCCGTCAACGTTACTGGGGCGCACCAATTCCGATGATCACGCTGGAAGACGGCACCGTTATTCCTGCGCCTGAAGATCAACTGCCGGTTGTTTTGCCGGAAGATGTGGTCATGGACGGTATCACCAGCCCGATTAAAGCGGATCCTGAGTGGGCGAAAACTACCGTCAACGGTATGCCGGGTCTGCGTGAAACCGACACCTTTGACACCTTCATGGAATCTTCCTGGTATTACGCGCGTTATACCTGCCCGCAATACGACGAAGGTATGCTGGATCCTGCGGCCGCCAACTACTGGTTGCCAGTCGATCAGTATGTCGGTGGTATTGAACACGCCATCATGCACCTGATGTATTTCCGCTTCTTCCACAAACTGATGCGTGATGCAGGTTTGGTGGATTCTGACGAACCGGCCAAGCGCCTGTTGTGTCAGGGTATGGTTCTGGCTGACGCGTTCTACTACACCGGTAACAGCGGCGAACGTATCTGGGTTTCCCCGGCGGATGCCATTGTTGAACGTGATGAAAAAGGTCGCATCACCAAAGCCACTGACCCGCAAGGCCACGAACTGGTTTACGCGGGCATGAGCAAGATGTCCAAGTCTAAAAACAACGGCATCGACCCGCAGGTGATGGTCGATAAATACGGTGCAGATACCGTGCGTCTGTTTATGATGTTCGCTTCTCCGGCAGAAATGACGCTGGAATGGCAAGAGTCCGGCGTTGAAGGGGCAAACCGCTTCCTGAAACGTGTCTGGAAACTGGCCTTCGAGCACACAGAAAAAGGTCCTGTTGCCGCTCTGGATGTGGCTTCTCTCAATGAAGCACAGAAAGATCTGCGTCGTGACTTGCATAAAACCATCGCCAAAGTGACCGATGATATCGGTCGTCGTCAGACCTTCAACACCGCTATCGCGGCAATCATGGAACTGATGAACAAGCTGGGTCGTGCACCTCAGGATAGCGAACAGGACCGTGCGCTGCTGCAGGAATCCTTGCTGGCGGTTGTCCGTATGCTTTATCCATTCACTCCGCACGTCTGCTTCAGCCTCTGGCAGTCGCTGCAAGGAGAAGGCGACGTGGATACCGCGCCATGGCCACAAGCTGATGAGCAGGCAATGGTTGAAGATTCCAAGCTGGTCGTTGTACAGGTGAACGGTAAAGTGCGTGCTAAAATCACCGTAGCCGCTGATGCTACCGAGCAACAAGTGCGCGATCGTGCGGCAGAAGAACATTTGGTCGCAAAATATCTGGATGGGGTTACGGTTCGCAAAGTAATCTACGTCCCGGGCAAACTGCTTAACCTGGTTGTAGGTTGAGTCAAGGAGGATCTGTGCGACATCCCATAATGACATTGCTGCTCACCGCAGCAGTGCTGGTTACAGCAGGTTGTGGATTCCATTTACGTGGGAAAACCAATGTTCCTGACGAACTGAAAACAATCGTTTTGGACAGTGGGGATCCATATGGTCCGTTGACTCGTAATATCAGGACCCAGTTGCGTCTAAGTAATGTGACCATTGTTGATGATCCGACCAAAGAACAGCGTAAGGATATCCCGTCGCTGCGCATTGGGGCTGAGTCAGTGGGTCAGACTACCGCATCAATCTTCCAGGACGGTAAGACTGCGGAATATCAGATGGAAATGAACATTAATGCGACGGTTCTGATGCCTGGCAAGGATTTGTATCCTATCCATGTAAAAGTGTTCCGTTCCTTCTTTGACAACCCGTTAACGGCGCTGGCCAAAGATAACGAACAGGACATCATTATCGAGGAAATGCGCCAGCAGGCTGCGCAGCAACTGATCCGTAAGTTGCTGACCGTCCATGCTTCAGAATTGCAGAAAGCAGAGGATGTCGGCGGGCGTCAGGTAGAAGTCATTTCTACCGGTTCATCAGCCACGACGTCGTCTGATGCCTCTGCGGCATCTTCCACGGCACCGGCCACCCCTTCCGCACAATGATCCGAGTTTATCCGGAACAACTTGCCGCGCAGCTCCGTGAGGGGCTGCGCGCTTGTTATGTGTTATGTGGAAACGACCCTTTGCTTTTGCAGGAAAGCCAGGACAGCATACGTCACGCTGCCCAGCAGGCTGACTTCCAGGAGCACTACACCTACATTCTTGACGCCCATACCGAATGGGAGTCCATCTTCAGCATCTGTCAGGCCCTGAGCCTGTTTGCCAGCCGGCAGACCCTGATGCTTATTCTGCCCGAAAATGGCCCGACGGCGCCGATGGCAGAACAATTACTCAAACTGACCACCCTGCTCCACGACGATATTCTGCTGCTGTTGCGCGGTACAAAACTGACTAAAGCGCAGGAAAACAGCGCCTGGTTTAAAGCGTTAAGTGACAAAGGTGTTTTCGTCAGTTGTCAGACGCCCGAACAGGCACAACTTCCCCGCTGGGTGACCCGTCGCGCCAAAGAACTTTCACTTGAACTCGATGAACCGGCTAATCAGCTTTTGTGCTACTGCTATGAAGGAAATTTGCTGGCGCTGGCGCAGTCGCTGGAGCGTCTTTCCCTGCTCTATCCGGATGGCAAACTCACGCTACCGCGCGTCGAAGAGGCCGTCAACGATGCGGCACATTTCACACCTTATCACTGGCTGGATGCGTTACTGGCCGGGAAAAGTAAGCGAGCCTGGCATATTTTGCGTCAGTTGCAACAGGAAGACAGCGAGCCGGTTATTTTACTGCGAACCGTACAGCGTGAGCTGCTGATGCTGCTCAATCTGAAACGGAAAATGGACACGACGCCGATCAGGACCCTGTTTGATCAGCAAAAAGTCTGGCAAAACCGCCGGGCGCTGGTGACTCAGGCACTGCAACGCCTGTCTCTTGCCCAGCTGTCTCAGGCCGTTCGCTTACTGACCCAGATGGAAATCACACTAAAACAGGATTACGGTCAGTCAGTCTGGGCCGAGCTTGAAAGCCTGTCTATGCTACTCTGTGGGAAATCCTTACCCACCGGATTGACGGAGTTGGGTTCGTATTGAAGCAGGACACCGTTATGCCGCGCCGCGCCGCACATTCTTCTGCAACCGCTGAAAAGCTGCTGGCTTTTTTTGGCGGTACGTTTGACCCGATCCATTATGGTCATCTGAAACCCGTTGCAGCGCTGGCAGCGCTGGCCGGGTTTGATCAGGTGATCCTGCTGCCCAACAACGTTCCTCCCCACCGGCCACAACCCGAAGCCACGCCGCAGCAACGTCTGCATATGGCGAAGCTGGCTGTGGCGGATAACGCGCTGTTTTCAGTCGACCCCCGCGAGCTGGCTGTTGATACGCCCTCCTACACGATTGAGACACTTGCAACGTTACGTAAAGAACATGGCGACAAATGCCCGCTGGCGTTTATCATTGGCCAGGATTCGTTACTGACGCTGCATAAGTGGCACCGCTGGGAATCGTTACTGGATTTCTGTCATATCGTGGTGATGGCGCGTCCGGGTTATCAGGAACAACTTGATACACCAGAACTGCAGAAATGGTATGACGCCCATCGGGTGAATGATGCCAATGCGCTTAAGCAAAAACCGGCTGGATTCATTTATCAGGCCAATACCCCATTGCTGGATATTTCAGCGACTGAAATCCGTGAACGCCGTCATGCGGGTCTTGATTGCTCAGATTTACTGCCTTCCGCCGTTGAGCGTTATATAGAATCACAGGGCTTGTACCGCGAGTAGCTAACGCGTGCTATACTGCGCCGCTTAATTTCGGCTCTCGATAACGCTGCGTAATCAACCAATACAATGTATTGATTGTTAAACGTTTTAAGCTGTTTTCCAGACAACCGCTATGTTTATCCTTCATGAGATTGATCATTGCTTCGGTGCCACACCGGCGGACATCTCGTGAGGTCAATTGTTTCAAACATCCCCAGGGGGAACCTTTGCAAGGTAAAGCGCTCCAAGATTTTGTTGTCGATAAAGTCGATGACCTGAAAGCACAAGACATCATCGCCATTGATGTTAAAGGTAAATCCAGTATTACTGACTGCATGATTATCTGTACCGGCACGTCAAGCCGCCATGTCATGTCCATCGCCGGGCATCTGGTTGAAGAAATTAAAGCCGTTGGCCTTGATGCCATGGGTGTGAAAGGCATTAATGAAGCTGACTGGGTGGTTGTCGATCTGGGCGAAGTGATCGTGCACGTTATGCAGGAAGAAAGCCGTCAGTTGTATGAGCTTGAGAAACTCTGGGGCTGATGCGTGAAGCTGCAACTTGTCGCCGTCGGCACCAAAATGCCTGACTGGGTGCAAACCGGTTTTAACGATTATCTGCACCGTTTCCCTAAAGATATGCCGTTTGAACTGACAGAGGTTCCGGCCGGGAAACGTGGGAAGAACGCAGACATCAAGCGCATTCTTGAAAAAGAAGGCGAGCAGATGCTGGCCGCTGTCGGTAAAGGGAATCGCATCGTAACGCTGGATATTCCAGGGACACCATGGGAAACCCCGCAACTGGCACAACAACTGGAACGCTGGAAGCAGGACGGACGCAATGTCAGCCTGTTGATCGGCGGTCCGGAAGGGCTGGCACCGGCCTGTAAAGCCGCAGCGGAACAGAGCTGGTCGCTCTCTCCGTTGACGCTTCCTCACCCGCTGGTGCGGGTTCTGGTGGCGGAAAGTCTTTATCGCGCCTGGAGTATTACCACTAATCATCCATATCACCGCGAATAACGGGTGGTGAATGTCAGCAACATGAATTAAGTAGTGGGATGAAAATAGATCGTAACCCTTTTCGCGACTATACGGCTGAATCAGCCCTCTTTGTGCGCCGTGCACTGGTGGCGTTTATCGGCATTCTGCTACTTAGCGGCGTTTTAGCTTTTAATCTTTATAATCTGCAAATTGTCCGTTTTCAGGATTACCAAACCCGTTCTAACGATAACCGTATCAAGCTGGTGCCGATCGCGCCCAGCCGCGGCATTATCTATGACCGCAACGGTACGCCGCTGGCGCTGAACCGCACGATCTATCAGCTTGAACTGGTGCCGGAAAAAGTGGACGATTTGCAGGCCACGCTTGAAGGCCTCAAACCGATAGTTGACCTCACGCAGGAAGATATCGATAACTTCAAAAAAGAGCGCCAGCGTTCGCGACGCTTTACGTCTATTGCCGTCAAAACGGCCCTGACTGAAGTTCAGGTTGCGCGTTTCTCCGTCAACCAGTTCCACTTCCCCGGCGTTGAAGTCAAAGGCTATCAGCGTCGCTACTATCCGTATGGTTCAGCGCTGACGCACGTTATCGGCTATGTATCGAAAATCAATGACCGTGACGTTGAACGCCTCGATAAAGATGGCATTCTGGCCAACTATGCCGCCACGCACGACATTGGTAAGCTCGGCATTGAGCGCTATTACGAAGACACGCTTCACGGTAAAACCGGCTATGAAGAAGTTGAAGTGAACAACCGTGGCCGCGTTATCCGCCAGCTACACGAAGAACCGCCGCAGGCGGGCAAAGATATTTACCTGACGATCGACTTGCCATTACAGCAATATATTGAAGTCTTGCTGACCGGCAGCCGCGCCGCTGTGGTGGTTACCGATCCCCGCGATGGCGCCATCCGTGCACTGGTGTCTAACCCGAGTTATGACCCGAACCTGTTTGTGGATGGCATCTCAAGTAAAGATTACAACACGCTGCTTAACGACCCCAATAAGCCGCTGATCAACCGGACAACGCAGGGGGTTTATCCGCCAGCGTCTACTGTGAAACCGTATATTTCAGTTTCTGCGCTGACAACGGGTGTTATCAATAAAAACACCTCCCTGTTTGATCCAGGCTGGTGGCAGTTACCGGGTTCAGACAAGCGTTACCGCGACTGGAAACACTGGGGGCATGGTCGCCTGAATGTGACGAAAGCCCTTGAGGAATCGGCTGATACCTTCTTCTATCAGGTTGCTTATGATATGGGGATTGACCGTCTTTCCGAGTGGATGGGCAAATTTGGTTACGGCCAGTACAGCGGTATCGATTTATCAGAAGAACGTAGCGGGAATATGCCAAACCGCGACTGGAAATTTAAACGCTTCAAAAAACCCTGGTATCAGGGCGACACCATTCCGGTGGGTATCGGTCAGGGCTACTGGACCGCAACTCCAATCCAAATCATGAAAGCCATGACCACGCTGATTAATGACGGCAATGTCAAAACGCCACATTTGTTGCTGAGCACCAAAGTTGATGGCCAGCAGGTGCCGTACAAACAACAGGAAACGACCCAGATTGGCGATATTCATTCCGGCTATTGGGAAATTGCCAAAGACGGTATGTATGGCGTAGCAAACCGTCCGAACGGTACGGCCCGCAAGTACTTTGCTGACGCGCCTTATAAAGCCGCCGCAAAATCCGGGACAGCACAAGTTTACGGTTTGAAAGCCAATGAAATCTATAATGCGCATAAAATCGCTGAGCATCTGCGTGACCACAAGCTGATGACCTCTTTTGCACCCTATGACAAACCGACCGTGGCCGTTGCCGTAGTTCTGGAGAATGGCGGTGCGGGTCCGGCAGTGGGGACAATTTCACGCCAGATACTCGACCACATTTTACTGGGCGACAACACGACACAATTACCGGCTGACGCGCCAGCGCCACCGGGAACCGAAGGTGATTAACCGTCAATGACTGAGAACCAACAAAAAAGATCATTGTGGTCGAAAATGCATATCGACCTGACGATGTTGCTGATCGTGCTCGCGCTGCTGACCTACAGTGCGTTCGTGATGTGGAGCGCCAGTGGTCAGGACATGGGCATGATGGAACGTAAAATCGGCCAGATCCTGATGGGTCTGGTGATTATGCTGGTCATGGCACAAATCCCGCCGCGCGTTTACGAAAGCTGGGCACCTTATCTCTACATCTTCTGCGTTTTCCTGCTGGTGCTGGTGGATGCCTTCGGCAGTATCAGTAAAGGTGCACAGCGCTGGCTGGATCTGGGGATCATTAAATTCCAGCCGTCAGAACTGGCGAAAATCGCCGTGCCTCTGATGGTCGCGCGCTTTATCAATCGCGACGTTTGCCCGCCTTCACTTAAAAATACCGCGATTGCCCTGGCATTAATCTTCATCCCTACCCTGCTGGTCGCGGCACAGCCCGATCTGGGCACCTCGATTCTGATTGCCGCATCCGGTTTATTTGTGCTGTTCCTTTCGGGCATGAGCTGGAAACTGATTGCCGTCGCCGCCCTGCTGGTTGCCGCATTTATCCCGATCCTGTGGTTCTTCCTGATGCACGACTATCAGCGCGACCGCGTCATGATGTTGCTTGATCCTGAAAGCGATCCGCTGGGTGCGGGCTATCATATTATTCAGTCTAAAATTGCCATCGGCTCTGGCGGTTTTTCCGGCAAAGGCTGGTTGCATGGCACGCAGTCTCAGCTGGAATTCCTGCCCGAGCGACATACCGACTTTATTTTCGCTGTACTCGCCGAAGAATTGGGGTTGATTGGTGTTCTGGTGCTGCTTGGGCTGTACTTATGCCTGATCATGCGCGGTCTGGTGATCGCCGCCCATGCACAGACTACTTTTGGCCGCGTGATGTCTGGCGGACTGATGCTGATTCTGTTCGTTTATGTGTTTGTTAACATCGGCATGGTCAGTGGTATTGTCCCGGTAGTTGGGGTACCTTTGCCTCTGGTCAGCTATGGCGGGTCAGCACTCATCGTGCTAATGGCAGGGTTTGGTATCGTTATGTCGATACATACTCATCGAAAAATGTTGTCGAAAAACTTATAGAGGTGAGCAATGCGTAAGGAGTGGCTTGGAGCTGTCATTATCGGTTTGCTGTTAAGTGGTTGTGCCACTGAAGATACACAGCAACAACAACCGGCACCGCAGCAAGCCTACAATGGCCCTGTGGTAGAAATCGGCGGGGCTGATCCGCGTTACGAACCTTATAATCAGGGCACGATGCAGAATTATACCGTTAACGGTAAAACCTATAAGATCATCAAAGACCCGTCCAACTTTTCGCAGGTGGGGCAAGCGGCCTGGTACAGTCAGGAGAATGGAGGCAACACTACCGCGCTCGGTGAAGAATTCGACCCGACAGCCATGACCGCTGCGCATCCGACATTGCCGATCCCAAGCTATGTCCGCGTCACCAACATGGCGACAGGACGCATGCTGGTCGTGCGTGTTAACGATCGTGGCCCTTATGTGCCGGGCAAAATTATCGATTTGTCTCAGGCTGCGGCAGACCGTCTGAACCTGACCAACAGCACCAAAGTACGCATTGATTTTATCAACGTTGCGCCTGACGGCACGCTTTCCGGCCCGGGGACTATTGGTACGACCGTCGCCAAACAATCTTATGCATTACCGTCTCGTCCAAGTTTAGGCGCCAGCAATATGGGGACGCCTACGCTGACAGCAGAGCCGCCGAATACGTCAGATGTACGCCCGATCAGTAACAGCACCCTGAGTAATCCTAATGCTGCGCCATTAACGAATGACGAAGATAACAACGGCGCCGTAGCCTCTGCGCCAGCAGCGACCACGATGTCCGGTAACAGCAGCGGCGGCGGGTTTCTGAGCGCGCCAACACCTCTGCGTCAGGGTGTGTTAGAAGGCAGCGAACCGGTAACAGCACCGGTTGCTGTCGCCAGTGCCGCACCGGTAGCAGCAGCTGCGGCCTCCGCAGCGCCTGCGCATACCACTGCCATTCCTTCCTCGGGATTTATGGTACAGGTTGGCGCACTGAGTAATCCTCAGAACGCGCAACTGTGGCAAAAAAGCCTCAGCCAGCGCTTCTCTGTACCCGGTAAAGTACAGGCCAATGGCAGCACCTATCGCGTGCAGCTTGGTCCGTTCACCACCCGCCAGCAGGCCGAACAGCTGAAACAGCGACTGGCCAGCGAAGCTCAGCAGCAGTCTTTCGTCACTGCTGGCATGTAATCTCAAAATACGGGGCATCGGCCCCGTTCTTATAAGTCCCCTGTCTTATAAGTAAAAGTCAGTAAGCGCCGGTAATCGAAGATGTCTGACTTATGACTCTTCTGCTATAGTGGCGCACGTTTATCACTTACTCCCACGGATGTTGTTGTCCCGATCATGAAACTTGTAAATACTTCACGTTTAGTCAAAAGCCTCGCATTTGGCACCGTAATCACTCTGAGTGCAGCGTCCGCCTATGCCGACGATGTTAATTTAAAAACAATGATCCCTGGCGTTCCGCAGATTGATGCTGAAGCCTATATCCTGATCGACTACAACTCCGGCAAAGTTCTGGCAGAAATGAATGCCGATGCGCGCCGCGACCCAGCCAGCCTGACTAAAATGATGACCAGTTATGTTATCGGTCAGTCCATCAAAGCCGGCAAAATCTCTCCGACCGACATCGTTACCGTGGGTCCGGACGCCTGGGCAACCGGCAATCCGGTGTTCAAGGGCTCTTCCCTGATGTTCCTCAAACCCGGCGACCGTGTACCGGTTTCTGAGCTCAACCGCGGGATCATTCTGCAATCCGGTAACGACGCCTGTGTGGCAATGGCTGACCATGTGGCCGGAAGTCAGGATGCTTTCGTTGCCATCATGAACAATTACGTGAACTCTCTGGGTCTGAAAAATACCCATTTCGGCACCGTTCATGGTCTTGATGCCGCTGGCCAGTACAGCTCAGCCCGCGATATGGCGCTGATTGGTCAGGCGCTGATCCGTGATGTACCGGAAGAATATGCCACCTACAAAGAGAAAGAATTCACCTTCAACAATATCCGCCAGATGAACCGTAACGGTTTGTTGTGGGATAACAGCTTGAATGTTGACGGCATTAAAACCGGTCATACTGATTCAGCGGGCTATAACCTGGTAGCTTCTGCGACAGAAGGCCAGATGCGTCTGATCTCCGCAGTGATGGGCGGTCATACGTATAAAGGCCGTGAAGTTGAAAGTAAAAAATTGCTGACCTGGGGCTTCCGTTTCTTCGAAACCGTTTCTCCGCTGAAAGCCGGTAAAGAGTTCGCGTCAGAACCTGTCTGGTTCGGTGATACCGACCGCGTCGCACTGGGCGTTGAGAAAGATGCTTACCTGACGATCCCACGTGGTCGTATGAAAGATCTGAAAGCCAGCTACGTGCTGAACACACCGGAACTGCATGCGCCCTTGCAGAAAAATCAGGTGGTTGGGTCGATCAATTTCCAGCTTGATGGCAAAACCATTGATGAGCGCCCTCTGGTGGTCATGAACGAAGTGAAAGAAGGCGGCTTCTTCGGTCGCATCGTGGATTACATCAAACTGATGTTCCACCACTGGTTTGGCTAAGTTGCCCGCTTGAAAAAGTTTGCAACAATCCCCATATAACCGGTATAGATTATAGCTCCCGCTACGGCGGGAGTTATACTTTCAGAGACAACACTTAATACGCTGTACAACACGCTGGAGTGCACATGAAAACCAAACTGAACGAACTGCTCGAATTCCCTTGTCCCTTTACCTACAAAGTAATGGGCCTGGCACAACCCGAGCTGGTAGACCAGGTTGTGGAAGTCGTGCAACGCCATGCGCCTGGCGATTACAATCCTCAGGTAAAACCGAGCAGTAAAGGGAATTACCACTCCGTTTCGATTACGATCACTGCGACTCACATCGACCAGGTCGAAACCCTGTACGATGAACTGGGCAATATCGAAATTGTCCGCATGGTGCTGTAAGCCCTTTCTGACCGATCCGCGCGGGAGTCACACTGTCGCGCGTTTTCCCCCTCTTCAATGACGATAACTGCCGTGCAATCACAAAATCCGCAAGAACGTATCGTACTGCGCCAGCTTGGTCTTCAGCCCTATGAACCGGTTTCTCTGGCCATGCACCATTTTACTGAGCACCGAAATGCCGACTCGCTTGATGAAATCTGGCTGGTTCAGCATCACCGTGTCTTTACGCAGGGTCAGGCAGGCAAAGCTGAACATGTTCTGATGCCCGGTGATATTCCGGTTATCCAGAGCGATCGCGGCGGTCAGGTGACGTATCACGGTCCCGGTCAGCAGGTAATGTACGTGATGGTGGATTTAAAACGAAAAAAACTCGGTGTCCGTCAACTGGTGACGGCAATTGAGCAAACGGTGGTGGATACGCTGGCACACTTCTCTATCGACGCTTATCCGCGTGCGGACGCGCCGGGCGTGTATGTCGATGGCAAAAAGATTTGTTCGCTAGGGTTACGCATCCGCAAAGGCTGTTCGTTACACGGCCTGGCATTAAATATTGATATGGATCTGGAGCCTTTCCACCGCATCAACCCCTGTGGTTATGCTGGCCTTGAAATGACGCAGGTTAGCCTCGAAAAACCGGGGCTGACGGTCGATCAGGTGATGCCGGTTCTGGTGAAATCCTTCAACCATCGCCTTGATTATCAGCAGGTTGATTATCTGCCCTGGCAGATAGAACATTACGCCCCTTCTCCGCCGTGATTTTTGGGCAGAGCTGATACGGCTGTATTGATCTTTTCTCGCGTACCTCGTGTTTTTGTCATTTATCGGGAGCGCGAGAAAATATTTACACACCATTAACACCCCATCAGCCCCCTCAGCGAACCGCTAAAATAATCAGTATTTTCAAAATATTACATTCAATTAATGACTCCTTTTTTGATAACCCTTCCTGTTTAAGGTTAAAAAATTGCAGCATTTAGCACTTCCGGTCATGACGAAGGGCTGAACGAAGGGATGCTTCAATGATATAATTTCCGCATTATTTCTACTTTTTTTGATGAATCAGCCAGTTCATTGAATGTCCTGAAAAAACTCGGATAACGAGTGACAAACCTGGAAGCTGCAAGATTATGAGTAAACCGATTCAGATGGAACGCGGCGTCAAATACCGCGATGCAGATAAGATGGCGTTAATTCCGGTGAAAACCGTGGTCAGTGACCGGCAGGAAATGTTACGTAAGCCGGCATGGATGAAAATCAAACTGCCTGCCGACTCAACAAAAATTCAGGGCATTAAATCAGCACTGCGCAAGAATGGCCTGCATTCCGTTTGTGAAGAGGCGGCCTGCCCTAACCTTTCCGAGTGCTTCAACCACGGTACCGCAACGTTCATGATCCTCGGTGCCATTTGTACCCGTCGCTGCCCGTTCTGCGATGTGGCACATGGTCGTCCAACCGCACCTGATATCAACGAGCCGGAAAAACTGGCACAGACTATTTCTGATATGGGTCTGCGTTATGTCGTGATCACCTCGGTTGACCGGGATGACTTGCGCGACGGCGGTGCTCAGCATTTTGCGGATTGTATTACGGCTATCCGTGCAAAAAACCCGACCATCAAAATCGAAACGCTGGTACCAGATTTCCGTGGACGTATGGATCGTGCGCTGGAAATTCTTAACGCCAGCCCGCCGGACGTGTTTAACCACAATCTGGAAAACGTGCCGCGTGTTTACCGCCAGGTTCGTCCGGGTGCTAACTACGAGTGGTCCCTGACGCTGCTGCAACGTTTTAAAGAAGCGCACCCGGAAATTCCAACCAAATCAGGTCTGATGGTGGGTCTGGGCGAAACAAACGAAGAAATTATCGAAGTGATGCGCGATCTGCGTCGTCATGGCGTAACGATGCTGACACTCGGCCAGTACTTACAGCCAAGCCGTCACCATCTTCCGGTGCAGCGTTATGTGAGCCCTGAAGAGTTTGATCAGATGAAAGAAGCAGCGATGGAAATGGGCTTCACCCATGCAGCCTGCGGTCCGTTCGTGCGTTCTTCTTATCACGCCGACCTGCAAGCCAAAGGGTTAGAAGTTAAGTAATATCTCGTTACTTTTTCGCTTCAGAAAGACAAAAAGGTTGTTCGCAAGAACAACCTTTTTCGTTTGCTAAGAGGCCGGAGACTGGCGTTCTGAAAACTCAGTCTTTGTGCTCAACACGTTGAGCTGGCTTTTCTTCTGCGGTTTTTTCAGCAGAAGCGGGAGCCGGATCATCGTTCATGGCTTTCTTAAAGCCACGCAGTGCCGCGCCCAGGTCACCGCCCAGAGAACGCAGTTTGCTGGTACCGAACAACAGAACGATCAGCACGCCGACCACCAACAATTTAGTAATACTTAAACCTTCCATACATACCTTCTTTACACTGAGTGCTGGAAAACAGCAGTGACAATTTGCCGTTATTAACGGCCATTCGCGACGTTAATACAACCCGAAAATGTAACAGAACGGATCCGCAACTGTGCGCATTGTGACCAGAGTGAGTTATTATGAGCGTGAACAGCACGCCCATAAAGGACTTCTGTCTTTATTTACAGCAAACCACCTGCAAACTTGATTTCGGATCAGATAAAGCGGCTCAGGAAAGCCTGTGTCCGCTGATGTTTCGGATTGACCAGAACATCATCCGCTGCCCCCTGCTCAACGACAACGCCGCGATCCATAAACACCACGCGATCTGCAGCCTCTTTTGCAAAACCGATTTCATGCGTCACCACAATCATCGTCAGCCCCTGCTTTGCCAGATCCCGCATGGTAGCCAGCACTTCGCCCACCAGTTCAGGGTCGAGTGCGGACGTTGGCTCATCGAACAACATCAGTTTAGGTTTCACCGCCAGCGCACGGGCGATAGCAACGCGCTGTTGCTGACCACCGGAAAGATGACGCGGGTAGGCATTCGCTTTATCACTCAGGCCGACTTTTTGCAGCAATTCACGCGCATATTTCTCCGCTTCATGACGGCTTTCTTTATGCACACCAACCGGCGCTTCAATGATGTTTTGCAATACGGTCATGTGCGGATAAAGATTGAATTGCTGGAATACCATGCCGATATCCCGGCGTTGCCGCGCAATCGCCCGTTCGGGCAGTTTATGCAGACGGTCTCCGCGCAGTTCATAACCGATTTGCTCGCCACCGACCATAATGGAACCGCGATCAATATCTTCCAGATGATTTATACAGCGCAAGAATGTCGATTTACCTGAACCCGACGGCCCGAGGATCACCACCACTTCGCTGGGTTTCACATCCAGATCAATCCCCTTCAGCACTTCGTTATCACCATAACTTTTATGCACATTACGGGCGACCACCAGTGATGCTTGTCCGGATGACTGTACGTCAGCGGGCAATTGACTCATAAGTCCTCCTTTTGGGCCATGCCCGGTGAATTGATGATCGGCGCGGTTTTTTCTTCCGCATTGCTCTGACGCCGTTTGGCATTTGGCAACGTCCGGCGTGTACCGCGGGAATAATAGCGTTCAATCGCAGACTGTCCGAGATTGAGCAATGACGTGATAAACAGATACCAGATCACCGCCACCATCAGCATAGGCACCACTTCAAAGGTCCGGTTGTAGACCGTTTGCACGGAATACAGCAAATCGCCCATCGCGATAACGCTGACCAGCGACGTCGCTTTAATCATGCTGATCAGCTGGTTACCGGTCGGCGGAATAATCGAACGCATGGCCTGCGGAATGATGATCCGGCGCAGCGCACGGCCACGACTCATGCCAAATGCCTGCGCGGTTTCCGCCTGACCGTTATCGACTGACAGCAAGCCTGCCCGAATGATTTCTGCCATATATGCCGCTTCATTCAGCGCCAGACCGGCAATGGCAGCAGTCAGCGGCGTGATCAGATCATTGGTATTCCAGCTCATGTACTCCGGGCCAAACGGGACGCCGAGTACCACGCGCGGGAACAGCGTCGACATGTTGTACCAGAACAATAACTGTACCAGCAGCGGCGTACCGCGGAAGAACCAGATATACAGCCCTGCTAATCTTCTCAGCAACAGGCTGTCAGACAAACGGGCAATCGCCAGCATCAGCCCGATGAACACACCGAGCAGCATCGACACCACGGTAAGGCCGAGCGTGACGCCCAGACCTTTGATCACCGACCCTTCCGTGAACCACTGCGCCACCACATGCCATTCGAAGTTCGGGTTGTGCGAAACGGCCCAAACCACATCAGCGGCAATCAGCAACACCACTATCCAGGCAATCCAGCGGCCGTAGTTACGCGGTGCGTGGGAAAACTCAACGTTACGTCGCGGATCCTGCGTATAGTCGTCCTTGACTGCCGGCGTTGAACTATACGATTTATCCGTCATTTAGACTGCGCCTTTGCCAGGTTAATGCCCGGTGCTGAAATCATATTGCCTTCCAGACCCCATTTTTTCATGATGATGGCGTACGTGCCGTTGTCGAACAGTTTCTGATAACCGGCGAGGATCGCGTCACGAACCGGTGAGTCTTTGGCGACGACCGTCCCCTGGAAGATATCGCCAAAGCCGTTGGATTTGCCGGTGCCGGTCAGTTCAAGCTGACCGTTGGCTTTTTCCACAAAATAGGTCAGCGGTGCCTGAGAAGAGAAGAACGCGTCGGAACGGTTAGAACGAACCGCCAGAATCGACGTAGGCTGATCGGCAAATGACTGTACAGTCACGGCCGGTTTGCCGTCTTTGACACACACATCAGACTGCTTACGGATAACCTGTTCAGCCGATCCCCCCGCCATCACGGCAATGCGTTTACCGCAGGTATCATCAAGGGAATTGATGTTTTCCGGGTTACCTTTGCGCACCCCGAAGACGACATATTCTTTGACGAAATCGATGAAATCATTTTTCGCCTGACGATCAGGATAATCGCCGATCGGGCCGATGCCCATCTGGTAGCGTCCTGCGGCCATGCCGCTGAGGATGCCGGATAAGCCGCTCACGGAAGCATGCTCTATTTTTACCCCCATGACTTGTGCCAGCGCATGCGCCAGATCCGCACTCGCGCCATCCAGACCGTTGGCGCTGGTCACGATTTCATACGGAGGGAAAGAGCCGTTATTCACAGAGGTCATCACACCTGACTTCTGAATATCCGCAGGTAATTTTGCGTGGATCGCCGGATCCATCGTCTGAGTCGGGATTGTCACGTTTTCAGCAGCAAAGGCATTTATGGAAGATACGGAAAGTAATGCAGCGGTCAGTACAGCAATCTGACGAAGTTGTTTTGCCATCATTCTCTTGTTTCCTCTGTGTAAAAAGTCGGTCTGTGAGTTTATGAATGTTGTGGTTTTATAGTGATTACCTTCCGTGGCAACTTTCCGGGTTTTTCTTTTTATGGCTGTTTATCTATAGAAAAAACAAACGCATCCCCTGGTGAGGGCGCGGTACTGCATGAGCGCTGAGGCAGCCGTTGAGGACCGGCCGCGCACAGACTCAGTCGTTACGCAGTTGCGGTAAACCAAAACGACGGTTTGCCAGCACCGGTAACACTTTTCTGGCATGCGCCAGACGATCTTTATCCAGCTCGGCAAACACCAGTGCCGGGGCCTCGGCTGCGCGGGCGATAGCCACACCCAACGGATCGACCACCATACTGTTGCCGATATTGCGCTCGCCACATTCACCCACGGCCACCATATAGGTGGTGTTTTCCAGTGCGCGTGCCGTGACCAGCACTTCCCAATGCATTTCTTTCAGCGGACCTTTCACCCACGCGGCAGGCAGCACCAGTACATCGGCACCGTCGAGCACCAGACGCCGCGCCAGTTCCGGGAAACGCACGTCATAACAGGTCATCAGGCCGACGTTAAACCCGGCGACATTCACCAGCGGCGGTATTTCGTCACCCGCCGTGACATTTTTTGATTCCTGAGAGGAGAACGCATCATAAAGATGCAACTTTTGATATTCAGAAATAATCTCGCCATTACGGATTGAAATCAGCACGTTATATGCACGGCCATCCGGTGCAGGCGTATGCACGCTCATCATGGTGGTCATCTGATTGCCACGACTGGCCGCCAGCAACTGACTGACAAACGGGCCATCCAGAGGTTGTGCTGCTTTTAAAACCAAATCCGGATCGGTAATGTCACGCGCCAGAATGCCTTCCGGCAGCACCAGCAAATCCACGCCCGCTTCGACAGATTTCGCCATCAGCGAAAGACAGGTTTCGACGTTGGCTTCCCATTCACGGGAAACCGCAAACTGACCTAATGCAACTTTCATTTTTGACTCCCCCCGTCGCTTACTTGTGAAAGCGATCGGTTAAGTGTTACTGAGCAAAGTTCGGGAACAAATCTCCCGGCGTCAGGCGCCTGGCAGTCAGCCCCTGGGCATGTAATTCCTGCGCAAAATCGTCGATCATCTTTTCATTGGCGGCGTAACCGTTTGCATTCCAGTCCGCAGGTAAATCGACCACAGTGCGACGTAAATCATCCAGCAACCATGGCGTGGTATCGGCATATTTCGCGCGCTTATCCATCCAGACTTCATAAGAGCGATCGATGATTTCGCTCAGCGCCTGCGGTAACCACGGATGCTCTTCGGCCAGCGCAGGTTTGATTGCCAGCAGGTGGATGCCCGGGATGTACCCGACGCGGTTGAAATAGGCCAGTTCGGCGGCACGAAAATCCGGCTGGAACTGACGGAAACCGGAATCAGGCTTGAAGAATCCCTCAGGCATAAACGGTGTAAATACCGCATCCAGCCAGCCTTCCTGTAACAACTCCATCATAGGACGTTCTTCCGGCACGGCTTCGATGCGCCCTTCGCGGCCAAAACCGGCCAGACGGTCAACAATCGGGTGCGCTTCGGTCAGGCGGCCGACATACCAGTTCGCATCTTCAATGCCCACACCTTCAAGTGCCAGCAACGTGCGGGTCCAGGTATTGCCGGAATCCTGCCAGCCGGTCAGGCCAATACGTTTACCGGCCAGTTGATAAAGTTCGGTCAGCGGGCTGTCTTCACGGGTGATGATGCAGCGCTGACGGAAGCCGCGCATCAGAAAATGCGGTATCGCCAGTAAATCAGATTCGCCCCGCGCACGCCCTTGTGCATAACGGCTGAAAGACACTTCACCCGCATCGTATTTATCGCTGGTCCCCAGGTTATCAACCAAAGTGCCCACGCGGTCTATCTCGAGATTAAACCCTTCCGGTTTAAGATCGCCTAATGCCAGCGGCGTAAAATAATCCCAGTCACGAACCGCCAGCCTGATGGTAATCGTCACATCTTTCCCCTTAAGTGTCAGCATGGTTGATATGCAGAAAAACAACTGTGCGTTTACAAACCTGCCCGAAAACACACCAAATTCTTTTACTAAGGCCATCATCTTCACGGCAAGATGATTATTTTATCGCCTGTGTTGGCTAAGTTTGATACTAATGGCATAAATTAATATGTACAATAGAATCTTTGTTACTGAACAAAAGGCAAAAAAATGACAGAAAACTCTCTCGAAAAAACGCTGGATGCAGAATGGTTAGCGACGCAATTACAGGATCGTTCCATGCGGGGCATTGCGATTGAAACCGCAGCGATGATCCGATCCGGTGTGATCGAGATTGGTACGCATCTTCCCGCCGTGCGTGAACTCGCGCAGGCGCTGGGCGTCAGTCCGGCCACGGTTTCAGCCGCCTGGGGTCAGTTGCGACGTCAGAAAGTGATCGCCGGGCGGGGGCGAAACGGCGTCTGGGTGTGCGGCGACATGCTGTCTCCACGACCGGCACGCTTCGAGAAAATCGGCAATTTTGGTGAGCATATTATTGCGGATCTGGCGCTGTCATCGCCGGATCCGGCACTGTTGCCTGACTTGCACGAAGCCATGCAGCGCGGTGTTGGCGCAGACAATCTGAACAGTTATCAGCGTGAGGCTATCGCGCCGTCGCTGCTTGAGGCCGCACGCCAGGACTGGCCTTATGACGCCCCCGCTTTTATGGCGGCGGATGGCGGATTTGACGGCATGAACCTGACGCTGCAAACCCTGCTGATGCAGGGTTCGGTGGTGGCAATTGAAGACCCGACTGCCACACGCCTGCTGGATATGCTGGACAATCTCGGTGCGCAGGTCATTCCGGTGAAGTGCGACGAATTCGGCCCCACGCCGGAATCACTCAGTCAGGCACTGCTGAAAAATCCTTCAGCCTTTATTTTTCAGCCACGTACCCATTCGCATTGTGGCCATGCGATTAACGCAGAACGTTATGCTGCGCTGGCCAACATTCTCAGCCAAAGTAACACACTGATTATTGAAGATGACGGAATCGGACAGTTGTCACGTTACGCGCCGCTGAGTATGGGCAGCAAACTGCCGGACCGCACGGTGCATGTCCGTTCTTATTCCAAAGCGTACGGCCCGGATTTGCGGCTAGCGGTGATTTCGGGATCGGTGGATTTAATCAAACAAATCAAATCATTCCGTAACTTTGGTGCCGGCTGGTCGAGCCGTATTTTGCAGGAAGCGCTGGCGTGGCTGATTAACGATCCGAAAACGCAGGAAGGGATTACGCAGGCTAAAAAAGTGTATGCGGAGCGACGCAAAGCCATGTCCGATGCGTTGCGCATTCGCGGCGTGAATATCCCCGACCGCGACGGACTGGCGATGTGGATCCCGGTGCCATCGGAACAGTTTGCGCTGGTAACGATGGCCGCGCGCGGTATCGCGGTTCTGCCCGGCGAGCGCAGCCGCATCGGGCCGGGGCAATTTATCCGTATCAGCACCAGTCAGATGAAACCGGAGCAGGTTGATCTGATCGCCGACGCTATCGTGCTGGCGCTGGATGTCTGATCATTCAGAGTTTTTTCAGCAGATACTTTGGCGATTCCTCGTACTGCGCACGCGCATAAAAAGTGTGGGCGCGTACACGGCGGGTATGGCTGTGAACTTCCATCCGGTCACACCCCCGGTCCGCTGCCAGACGTTCGGCCTCATCCAGCAATTTCTGGCCAATACCGCTGCCACGCGCGTGATCGCTGACGCACAAATAACTGATACGGCAAAATTCGCCAGCCAGCGCAATTTGCGGAATGAAATGCAACGAAATAAACCCGACAGCCTGACCTTCTGTTTCGGCCACTAACAGGCGGCTGTCCGGGTTCACGGCCATTTTTGCCACACGTTCTGCTATCGCTTCAGACCTGTTGGGATAATCCAAATCCCCCAGCAATTGCGCCAGAACTGGCGCATCCTGCACGGTACCTTCTCTGATTAACATCGCCTTTTCCTTTTCACAAACTGTTTCCGAAACGCGTCTACACAAGCGCCATCACACAATGTAAACTGAGCGCCTGCATTACTTTGCACTGTGGAGATGACATTCCTCCCAAACCGCCTTTACCGGCTGATGATGTCTGCGCAATCTCGCGAGAGGTTCGTAGCGTCATGCCCGGGCCTTTCTGAATTTCATCTATTTTTTAAGGTATCACTATGTTTAGCACCTTACTTGCAGTCTTTATTGGCGGTGGTATTGGCAGCGTTGTGCGCTGGTATGTCAGTCTCAAAATGAACGGAATGAGTCCGCTACTGCCCGCCGGCACCCTGACCGTGAATCTGGTCGGCGCCTTTATCATTGGCCTGGGCATCGCGATTTTCACCCGCCTGACCCATATCGACCCGGTATGGAAGCTGCTGATCACCACCGGCTTCTGCGGTGGCCTGACAACCTTCTCCACCTTCTCTCTGGAGGTGGTTTACATGCTACAGGATGGTCGCTTTGGTGCCGCCCTGCTGAACATGGCGCTGAATCTGGCCGGCTCACTGGCCATGACATTACTGGCGTTTATGCTGGTCAGCTGGTTCAGCGCACACTGATCCTATCCTCCGGCGATGCCTTTTTAATGACAAAAGGCATCGCTGTGATAAATCTGTGACGCGGGTTCACCTCCTCCCGCCGTATCTTAATGTTTCCTTCATCTTATCTGCAGATAATAGCGTCAGTTCACTCTGGTTTATCTTTGAGGTATGACATGTTTTCTGTTCCAAAAACGTCTTCTGAGTTCCTGGTTGTTGCCCTCTGTGTTCTGACAGTTGTGGCTTTTTTACAGGCATACTTTGCTTAACAGCCCCGCCTGACCCGCAGCCCCCCTTTCCCGTAAACGGCGCATTCCTTTGGATTGCGCCGTTTGCCTTTGTGCGTCACGCTTAATTGCGCTGAAACGAAACGCCACTTTTTATTTCATTCATAATACAAATATTTACCTGTTCCTCCTTATTGCCTATACTTGAGAATGATCGTTCGCAACCTACATCAGTCACATTATCGGGTATCTCATGCTTCACCCACAACAATGCACTAAAGATGCGCGCATCAGCGCCCGACGCGACCAGATTATTGCCGCCGCCCGCCTGTGTTTTCGCAAGCATGGTTTCCACGGTGCCGGTATGGCTGAAATCGCTAAAACTTCACAGCTCAGTGTGGGGCAGATATACCGCTACTTCGCCAATAAAGATGCGATCATCGAAGATATCGTGCGGCGAATAGTGATGAAAAAAATCAGGCTGATGACCGGCAACGCGCATAATTTGCAGCAGGTGGCTCATAACCTGGCGCACCGTCGGATTGGCAATTTAAGCGCGCCGTATAAAGAAGATCAGTGCATCGAACAAAAAGAGCAGGCCGAAATTGACCACGCGCTGATGCTGGAAGTCGCCGCAGAAGCGACCCGCAATCCGATCGTGGAAAAAATCTGGCGTGACTCCGAAAAACAGCTTTTTAACGAAGCAAAAACGCTCCTCAGTGCCACCTTCCCGCAATTTTCCGATGCTGAAATGACCGCAAAAGTCGAATCATTAGCGGTCATTTGCGAAGGCACGGCTTTTCGTCGCCTGACGACTGTTCACGCCGACGCTGAGATTCTGGAAGCCTTATACCATCGCTACTTCCGGAGCCTCTTCGAAACGGATTTAACCACCAGCAAACTGGAATAAACTTTTACCATGAGCGCTCACCTGCACGAAAAACGCCTCGGTTACGCCCTTGTTCTCGGCTCGCTTGCCGCACTCGGGCCGTTATGTACGGATTTATATTTACCGGCATTGCCGGAGATGGCTGGCGACCTGAATACGTCCACCGCCAGCGCGCAGTTAAGCCTGACCGCCGGTTTACTCGGCCTCGGTTTCGGCCAGTTACTGTTCGGCCCGCTAAGCGACCGCTATGGCCGTATGCGCCCGCTGTTATGGTCACTGGCGTTATTGCTGGCTGCCTCGGTCTGGTGTGCGGTGGCACAGGACATCAGTCAGCTGATTGTCGCTCGTCTGTTGCAAGGGATCGCCGGTGCCGGTGGCGCGGTATTGTCACGCGCGGTGGCAAGGGATTTGTATAACGGGCACGAACTGACACGGTTTTTTGCGTTGCTGATGCTGGTGAACGGGCTGGCACCGATCATCGCCCCGGTACTGGGCGGCGCAATGCTGCACTGGGTTAACTGGCGGGGAATATTCGGCGTACTGGCGTTTATTGCCATCTTACTGTTCAGCTTCTCCTCGCTAAAACTGCATGAAACCTTAACGCCCGAACGCCGTTCAGGGGGCGGTATTTTCAGCATGCTGGGCTCGGTATTCAGCCTGCTGAAACATCGTCCGTTTATGGGGCTGTGCCTGACACAGGGCTTTATTATGGCCGGGATGTTCGCGTATATCGGCGCGTCACCTTTTGTGCTGCAACAGATTTACCATCTCAGCCCGCAGATGTTCAGCCTGTGCTTTGCGATTAACGGCATCGGCCTGGTGATTTCCGCACAGGTGTCTACCCGTCTGAGCCGCCGCTTCGGCGAAATGGCGCTGGTCAAGGCCGGTTTGTGCATCGCCGCAGTGGCCTCAGTGGCGCTGGTGATTGCCGCCAGCCTGAATGCGCCACTCGTGATGTTACTGGTGCCGCTGTTCTTCTCGGTGATGGTGATCGGGATTATCAGCCCGAATGCAGGCTCGCTGGCGATGCAAAGTCAGGGGAAAAATGCAGGCAGCGCGTCTGCCCTGCTGGGCGTGTGTATGTTTGCGCTCGGGGCGGTTGCCGTACCGGTAACGGGTTTCGGCAGCCATCCGGCGTTGTCGATGGGGCTGACCATTCTCGGCTGCTACGCGATTGCCATCCTGATGTTCGTGACGCTGGTGCGTAAACCGGCATAAGGTTCTGGCGAACGGCAGGCAAAAAAAAACCCGCTTCGGCGGGTTTTTCAATAAATCGGCTAAAGTCAGATAGCGATAACGTTAGCAGCCGACGGGCCTTTGGCACCATTGGTGATTTCGAACTCTACGCGTTGGCCTTCAGCAAGGGTTTTGAAACCGTTGCTGGAAATAGCAGAGAAATGAACGAAAACATCTTTGCTGCCATCTTCAGGGGTAATGAAACCAAAACCTTTAGATTCATTGAACCACTTAACGCTACCTTTAATCTTAGACATCAAACTTACCTTTACGTGAATGTTGGACACAAAATGTGTGTCAAACACAGTACAGCAACAGATTTGGCTTTTGTCCAGAATTCTGATGGCAATAAGCGATAAACCTCTCACTCTTCACCTTCTGCTGCTTTTTTCTGCTGCCAAAAAGCCCCTTAATAGCCTTATGACATCAACCGGTTAGAAGAATGAGTCATCATCATTGTTGAAATCATCAGTGTTGAAGTCATCATTTCCAAACCCCAAATCCGAATTGTCATTACGCAGCGACGCATCTTCCCATGACGGCTGATTGCTGTCGAAACCCTGACTGTTATCGAGGAAGCTGCTGTCGGCAGGATTGAGATCCTGCACTGGCGGTTCTTCGATGATATTGACGATTTCCTGCGGCTGGCTGTGATGGAACATGCCGGTCAGCATATCCGCCAGCACCACCCCACCCGCGACGCCCGCCGCCGTGCGCAATGCACTGCCCAGAAAACCCGGCTGCTGGGGTGCAGCTTGTGCCGGTGCCTGCTGTTGCGGCTGTTGGGCATATTGCTGTTGCTGAGGCTGACTTCCCCAGCCTTGTGTACCGGGAATGGGCTGGCTGCCCTGCGACGCCTGGCGTTGCGGTTCAGGCTGAGACGTGCCACCGCCAAACAAGCCAGCCAGAAAACCGGTGCTTTGCGGTTTGGCCGTCTGCGCCTGTTGTTGCAACTGCTGAACCTGCTGTTGCAATTCTTGTACCTGCGCATTCAGTTTGGTCAGCGCCGCTTCCTGAATAATCATTGCCTGCGCCATGTAATACGGGGCAGATGGCTGCTGACGAATATGGGCCTGAATCACACGTTCAGCTTCCGCATCACGCGGTGCCGTGTTGGACTCAGCCTGTTGTAAGCGACTAAAAAGCCCGTCAATTAAACGCTGTTCTTCAGATTGCATAAATTCACCTTGTTGATATGTCGTACTGCGTCAGGAGCGACGCCGGTCGGCGTTATTCAGATACAGTAATACAGTTAGTTTTTTGTATAAATTAACGGAGTGTCAACAAATGTGACGGAGGTAAAGTTAGTGCAGAAAGCGCGCAGAGGGATTGAAAAACCGCCTGCGGGGCCACAGGCGGGGGAATTATCAGCACTTACTTTTTCGGTGTCCAGCCAAGGATGAAATCCTGATCCGGCAGGTTGGTATAGTTACGTACGATGTCGTGGTAAGTCTTCGCCGGGTCCAGATCTTTAAACTGTTGCGGATAAATAAACTTCGCCAGATATTCCATCCCGACAATGTTATACGGATGGTTGTAGAACTGGTGATAAATACCGTAAACGTGGCCCGCATTCACCGCAGGGATTTGCGCCACGCCGGTGCGTGAAAGCAACACTTTGGCTTCTTTATCCACATCCGCTTCATCTGCACCGTAGCCAAACGGCAGAATATGCGTCACAGAGCCACTTTTCGGACGTGCCGAACCGGTCATGATGTAAACGTCCGGCTTCATGCTGATCACCTGTTCCAGAGAAACGGTGCCTGATGCGCCCGGCAGGAGGCTGGAACCGATGTTATTGGCATCTACCGCCTGGATCAGTTTTCCCCATCCCGCATTACCGTGTGTGAAACAGCAGGAGTCGTCGCGACCGGCAATTGGCTCGATAAACACATTCGGCCTGGTTTTAATCGCCTCTGCGGCTTTCTGAATAGCCTGGAAATGCTGGTTATAGAACGTGGTGTAGGCGCGGGCGTTATCCTCCTTATTCATCACTTTGCCGAGCAGATCAATACTTGGCGCGGTGTTTTTTGCCGGATCCAGTTCGTAATCGACAAACAGTACAGGGATGTGCAACGCGGCGAGTTTATCCAGCACCCCGGCCTGCGCCAGTGAATCTTTCGCCCGCATCTGCGCAATCATCAGATCTGGTTTTTTAGCGATCACCGTTTCCAGATCCACCTGCCCTTTGTCGCTGAATCCCATATCGAGGATTTTCGCCGATTCAGGCCATTTGCTTTTCAGCATCTCCCAGGTGCCGCTGTCAGTTTTCTTCAGCAGGTTATTCCAGGCCACCACATGCTGAAAAGGATTGGCTTTATCCAGCACCGCCAGCGCCAGAAGGTCGCGCCCGTCCTGCAAAATGACCCGTTGCGGCGCTTTATCGATGGTGACTTTCTGACCGGCTATGTCCGTGACCGTCAGCGGATACGTGGTAGCAAAACTGGCAAAGGAGGCCGCCATCAGACCGGCAACAGACAGCACGCGAGCAGTATTCTTTAACATGCGATTACCCGAAAATGAGAATGAATGAAAAATGATTTTGATAATTGTTATCAACAGAAGTCAAAATAATAAACAAGGAAAGGTGAAGGGGGCAACGTTTTTAAAGCGGACAGAGGGAGTTAAAACATGTCGAAATATTAACGGGATACCACAGAGGCATCCCGTTTTTCATCAGACTCTCGCGGGCAATATCAGCCGCTGGCTTTGTCACGGCCAATAAAGTGCAGCAGAAATTCGCTCACCATCACCCGTTTAAACGCGGACTGTTTTTTGTCAGCCGCGGCGCTGTGACCGCCGTCAGTATTCTCGTAAAAATAGACCTGCGGGATACCCAGCGCCTGCATTTTCGCGGCCATTTTACGTGCATGGTCAGGCCCGACGCGGTCATCGCTGGTCGCCGTTGAGAACAATACCGGCGGATATTTTTTTGCCGGATCGATATTGTGATACGGCGAAAATTCACGGATAAACGCCCATTCTTCCGGTTTCTGCGGGTCGCCGTATTCAGCAATCCACGAAGCACCAGCCGAGATTTGCGTGTACCGGTACATATCCAGCAGCGCCACTTCACACACGATGGCCCCGAATAATTCCGGGTAGCGTGTCAGCATATTGCCGACCAGTAAACCGCCGTTGCTGCCGCCTTGCGCCGCCAGATGGGCCGGTGAGGTGATCTTGCTGGCAATCAGCGCCTTCGCCACGGACGCGAAATCTTCGTAAGCGCGCAGACGTTTTTCTTTCAGCGCCGCTTTATGCCATTCCGGCCCGTATTCGCCACCGCCACGGATATTTGCCACCACAAACACGCCGCCGCGATCCAGCCACGACACACCGCTGACCCCGAGATAATACGGCTCAAGGGAGACTTCGAAACCACCGTAGCCATAAAGCAGCGTCGGGTTCCTGCCGTCATACGCCACATCTTTGCGCGAGATGACAAAATACGGCACGCGGGTACCGTCGTCGGACACCGCGAAATGCTGGCTGACCTGATAACGGGTGGCATCAAAATGCGACGGATCTTGTTTCAGCAGTTCGGCTTCCACGTCCGCGCCACTATCCAGATTTCCGAGCGACAAACTGGCCGGTTGCAGGAAACCGCTGACACTCATGAAATATTCATTGGTCTCATCATCCACGCCCCACGCATTGATTTTGCTCAGCTCCGGCACTTTACCGAACGGCTCACGCTGCCAGTCGCCGTCTTTTGGCGTCAGCACTTCAAGCCGGTTGACGACATCACGCGTGATACTGAGGATGATATGATCACGGGTGTAGGAATAGCCGTTGAGCTGGTCACGGGTTGCCGTCACGCCGCTGAGAGAAGAATGCGCACCCGGCATAAACAGAGGTTTCAGCGTGCGATCGCCTGCCATAAAAGCGTCAAAATTCATGGTCAGCAACGAACCGGACGGCCAGCTTTCGCCGTTCACCTGCCATTCACTTGAAGGCTGGATCAGGATCCACTCGCGCCAGCTACTGAATTTGGCATCCGCCGGCAGATCGATTTTGATTAAGTTTTTGTCGTCATCAAGCAGGAACACTTCACGGTGATAGAAGTCGGTGACACGCACCACATAATTGCGCTCAAACCCTTTGGTGGCATCGCTATAACCCGCCGCCATCATGTCTGTCTTTTCTGCGCTGAACACCGTGACCGCTTCGCACAGCGGTGTACCACGCTGCCAGATTTTGACGATGCGCGGATAACCGGAACCGGTCATTGAGCCTTCACCAAAATCAGTGGCGACAAACAAATGGTCGCGGTCAATCCAGCTGATGCGGCTTTTCGCGACCGGCAAATAAAAACCGTCCGGCACAAAATCCTGAGTGATTAAATCAAACTCGCGCACTTCAGAGGCATCACCGCCATCCGGCGACAGCACTAACAACGCACGCCCGAAATCCGGTTTTAAATTCCAGAAACCGTGAAACACCCACTCCTTCCCTTCGGCTTTACCCAGCGCATCGATATCCAGTACGGTGTGCCATTGAGGTTCGGCTTTACGGAATTCATCAAGCGTGGTCTTGCGTAAAATGCCTTTCGGGTTCTTCGCGTCCTGCCAGAAGTTGTACCAGTCGTTGCCACATTTCCACACGCCGGGGATTTGATCCGGCGAATTCAGGCCTTCCAGCACTTTCTCCCGCAGCGGCTCAAAATCGTGACCCTGCGTAAACGCTGCCAGCGTGATGGCATTTTGCTCACGCGCCCATTCAAGGGCTTTTTCGTTGCGTAAACCTTCGAGCCAGATGAAATCATCCTGCGGGGGAGTGCCTGAGTCAGTTGTCATGTCATTCTGCTCCTTCAGTCAATACAGCCATTTTGAATGCTTTTACATCAACGCTTTTACTCTCAGCGATAACTTTTACTCTCAAGATAAAAAGTGTCGCTTATCGCTTCAGGAATTTATTGCACCAGGATGCCCTGGATCAGGCTGGCTTTGACAATCGTCACCTGTGAGATATTCAGCGCCTGCATAAAGCCCTCCACCAGCAGTAAATTGCTGACATCGGTCGCGCGGTATTCGCCGGTAAGTTCACTGTCCCCTTTCCATACCTGATTTTTCGACACGCGTTCTACATCAGCCAGACTGTAAGTATTGTTCGCCGGATGGATCTGGTCTTTCAGCGAAAAACCATGAACGCCGCCGATACCAATCACCCGGCGGGTTTGCGCATCCTGTTTGATTTGAGGACTGACGTGCGTCCTCGCGTAGAAATTCACGTAACGCAGCACCGTATTGCGCAGCGATCCAATCGGGTTCGGCGAGGCGGCTTTATCCAGTTCCTGATTTTTAAGCACGCTGATAATGAATTCTTTCAGGGTTACCGATGCCAGTTTGCCCTGATATATATCCGTCACGGGCTGACCGTTTTGTTCGCGGATGGCGGTCATTTGCATTGAGCCGCCGCCGATATCCCAGACCAGCAGATCCTGATTTTTGATGGTGTTGTCATGCAGCGCCGCCTTCGCCGACAGGAAACCCAGCTCCGCCTCCTGCTCCTGAGAAATCACACGAAGCTGGATTTGTGTCTGCTGGTTGAAACGGTCAATGACCTGCTGACCGTTAGCCGCTGAACGAAACACTGCGGTGGCAACGCCGGTAATGCGCTGCGGATGAAAGCTGCGGGCTTTATCGACCATCTGTTTCAGCGCCGTCACGCCCTGTTGTTGCATGGCCTCGCTGATCTGGTTGTTGCCGGATTTGCCCAAATCCTCATTAAAGCCCAGCGGCTTTTGGTCTTCATACAGCACTTTTCCCGGCAGATGTCGGCAAATATCAACCTGCGCCACCTGAATTTTGGTGGTGCCGGATCCCATGTCAATTGCCCCGCGGGTTTCGATACAGTTTTCTGCCAGCACAGAAAATGTGCTCAACGCGAATAAGGTGCCCAGAAAACCCTTTACCCAATAATTCATCTCATCCTGCCCCTGAAAAATAAAAGAAAAGTAGAAAGCATCCAGAAATACCCGTTTTATGGCGGTGATTTCAAGTCTTTTAGTTTCCTTTTACGTTCTGAATAACCTTCTGAAAAATGCAGGATTGTCCTTAAATAATCCATTCTGCGATCTGCATGGTTTCGGCAATCCTTTTTTGTGAGTCACTTCAAGCAATGAAATAACAGGAACGCCTATAAAGAAATCATTACTTTGTCATGACAAAAAATGACAGGGATTTGAGGTAGAAAAGGGAAACGAAAATCAGGCAGCCACAGAAAAGGAGTGAATGTATGGAATGGAAGATCATCGACATCCTGAATATCCCGCAGACCGGACTGAAATATATCTGTATCCAGGCTTTTAAAAACCTGAAGCTGATTTTGTCCGTAGACAATGATTTTAAGCTGCAAACCGGCGATACCTTAGAGATTACGCCGGAGGGCTATTCACTGAACCGTCATCAGGCACAGAGCCTGAAAATTCACCGAATGATGCCGTATTGTCAGCAACGCTGGCAGTCGCTTTCCATTCAATAAATGGGTTTACACGCACGTCAGCCATAGAAAAGCCGGCATTCAACTGACCGGCTTTTTCTTTTGTTCACGTCGCTGATCCGAAATGCCGTCGTGATCACCAAATTGTTGCTCAGGTACATCCACCCAGCGGTCTTTGCGCGTCGCTTCATATTCCTGATTCAGAGGGTAATAAATCCGGTTTTCCGGCTTATTTGCCTCCCCCACCACCAGCAGTCGCACTTCCTCATCGCTGTTATTAATGAAGGTGTGACAGATACCGGTGCCGTGCGGAAAGGCCACGGCATCGCCCGGTTTCAGCGGATGCAGATGGCCGTTAATCCACGCGTCAGGATACCCTTCCAGCACGTACACAAATTCATCTTCCGCACTTTCCGCATGGGCGTAACAGGTACGACGCCCCGGTAATAAACGTTCGTGATGAATACCAATTTTCGTCAGGCCAAGCGCTCTGCCGAGCGGTGCGCCAATCGACATCAGTTCATCATCGCCGGGATAATTGCCGTCGTCTGGACCTTCAAGCTCGGTCCAGTGTCGGATAAAATCAGGTCTTTCCTTGCTCATAAAATCTCCGGATAACATTGCCAATAGTCAATTTTAGTACAGCGAAGGCGACTTCTGCTGCATCGAGTACGGACTTTGCGTCTGCGCAATATTTTTAGGCAGACAGGCAAATCTTATGTGTACCTTCTCGCCGTCGTTGCTTTCACCCAGCGTCTGGAATTTGCCGCTACAAAAATCGAAGATCTTTTTGTAGGTATCCGCGCGACGCTGCCGCTCAAGGATTGAAAACACGGATGTCGTATAACTTGCTTCGCCCTGCGTAAACGACGGGTCAAAATTGGCCGGGCGATAGGTAGCATCACCAACCGGTTTATCGATAGATGAACAGCCTGCCAGCAAACCTGCGGCGACGGCCGCAGCGACCCACATTATGGTGATATTTTTCATTACTCATCCCGGAAAACGTTAACGTTATTCAGTGTAGCTGAGCAGAAGTATCTGTCCTGCTCACGCTGCCAATACTGTTTTTGCCATTTTGTTTCACATTCACCAATGCCCGTTCGGCAGCCGCCAGCCACTGGTTATAATCTTCATGATTGCGGGATGTCGCCACGCCGATACTCAGCGAACACTGGAAACCGGAATCCTGCGATAAGCGGATTTCTGAGGTTTTCAGTAATAACCGGTAACCCACGGCATACGCTTCTTCTTCAGAAACCCCCGGCAGGATCACCACAAATTCATCGCCCCCCAGAATAGCCGGGAAATCATTTTGCCCGGTTTCCTGCCGTAAAATCGCTGACACCGAGCGCAACACATAATCCCCCGCTTCGCGCCCGAACAAATCATTTACCATTTTCAGGTCATCAACGCCCAGCACCATCAGGCAGGATAAATCATGTTTTGCGCGTTCAAACTCCAGCATCAGACGCCGGTCGAGTAACCGCCTGTTAGGCAAACCGAGAAAAGGATCCATCAGGGCGGCCTTTTCCAGCTCGTGTTGTTTATCCCGCAGCTTTCTGGAAATGGAATAATTCGCTGCACTGAAAGCAATAATATAAATCGTGGAAAGCGGCAACGTCAGCCACAACGTCCGGTCAGTGACGGTGAAATAAAACGTCATTCCCGACAACAGCCAGCAGACAATAAAACCGGCGCAATAAAACAGCGCAGCGCGGCGCAGCAACTGCCAGCCACCGGCAGAAAAACGGTCAGCGATGAGAATAGCCGTAATAATGGCCGACGGCAGCGGACAAACGCCCATCAGCGCAACCCAGGCTCCCCCCGCGATGGCATCAAATGCCAGATTTCGGAATTCCGCCTGATTAGGGTGATTTGAGCGTTGTGAAATCAGCATAGCGACATGCGGCCAGACAAAGGCATTCAGCGCCAGCAGGCTGATGGCGATCCAGGAAGCATTGCGTTCAAGAAGGACAGAAAACACAGGAAAAAAGCAGAGAAAAGTGCCAAGTATCCGCATTAAGTACATTCGCCGTAAGAAGCGCTCTGAGCGCTCACGGACGAGACTTTCACCTGGAGAATAATATGGCATACGGGAAACGGCTCTTGAGTTGATTTCTATTTATATTAGTCGAGTTACTTATCTCAGAGCTACTGAAAGCGATAATTTTAATGCGCCGAACAACGGGGGTTTTTAGCGTTAAATAAGACAGGTTAATGGTTAACCAGAGAATTTAGGATAAAAATTCGGAAATACAGAAATAACTGTATCGATTTTATGCAGTCACAATATATTGCCACAAAAAAGGCGGCTTTTACGCCGCCCTTTTGAGCAAAGGTTATATAAATTCCACCAGGACAGGTGATTACTTACTGTACTGCGCGTCCGTCACCTTTTCCATCCACTCAACCGGACTGCCGTTCAGGGACTCGGCAATCGCGATGTGCGTCATGGCATTCTCCGGGGTCGCGCCGTGCCAGTGTTTCACCCCTTCCGGGATCCACACGATATCGCCCACATTCATTTCGCGAATTTCGCCGCCCTCCTCCTGCAACCAGCCACGGCCTTGTGTGATGATCAACGTCTGACCCAGCGGATGCGTGTGCCAGGCGGTACGCGCACCCGGTTCAAAGGTCACGATTGCGCCACCGACACGGGCAGAGGCAGTGCCGCTGAACGGCGAGTCGATACGCACCTTGCCGGTGAAGTAATTTTCCGGGCCGTTTTGTGAAGGGACAGAACCACTTTTGGTAATTTTCATTTTATCAGTCATTTCATTCTCCGCCTGGGGGACTGCTGCTGGAAAGTTCGTCATGTCATAAACAATAGCGCCGTTCGTTTATGACGACCAGAGGGCAAAATATGAAAGGAGCTATGAGATAAATTCATAAGTCAGCACGCGCGGCAGGACAGCGATATAAAAATAACAATAAAGATCACGATTTGATCACAATCATCTCTAAAAAACGGACACTTATTTCAGGAAGATAATTAATTGATTTTATTTAAATTTTGTCTCATTCTGTTCGCACTTTAAGAAATATTGTATTTTTTGCATTTGCAGCCCGCCTCAGAGCGGGCTTTTTTATGTCGGAGAGACGGTCAGGTAAACATTACGTCAGTTTCCGCACCACCTTGCAGGGGTTTCCACAGGCAACCACGCCCGCTGGCACCGGTCGCGTGACCACACTTCCGGCGCCAATCGTGCAACCATCGCCAAGGGTCACGCCGGGCAAAATCACGCATCCGCCGCCAATCCAGACATCGTTGCCAATAGTGACTGGCCGGGCGCTGCCAATATGTTCACGACGTAAATCAATATCCAGCGGATGCTGTGCGGTATAAATTTGCACATCAGGGCCGATAAAAACGTTATTCCCTATTGTGACCGGCGCGCAATCAAGTAACACAAAATTAAAATTGATGAAAACATTATTGCCGATTCGGGTATTTATGCCGTAATCAATGCGCATGCCTTTTTCAAAATGGACATTGCTGCCCACTTCCCCAAATATTTCCCTGATCAGGGCATCTTTCTCCGCCGTCTGACGGGCGCTCAGCGCATTAAATCCATCCACTTTATCGCGGGTCTGATAACGAATTTCACGTAATTCGTTATCATTAATATAGTAATCCAGCCCGCTGGTCATTTTGAGTAAGTCGCGCATCAACTGTTCCCTGATATTGTTCACATCCACAATGAATCACCGGCGTGTTTACTGCCCGATATCGCGCAGTTTTTTTCCGGACATAAGGTTTCTTTCTATTTGCTCCAGCGTGACGTTTTTCGTTTCCGGTATCAGGATGAAAGTGATCACCACGAACACCACGTTCAGCGCGGTGTACAGCCAGAATGTCCCTGCTGCACCGATATTGTCCATCAGCGTCAGGAAAGTAGCGCCGATAATCATGTTCGAAATCCAGTTGGTGGTGGTCGAACAGGTGATACCAAAATCACGGCTTTTCAGCGGCTGAATTTCAGAACACAGGATCCATACCACCGGCGCCGCACTCATGGCGTAACCGGCAATACACATCATGGTCATACCGACCGACAGCCAGGAAAGCGCGGCACCGGCCGTGCCCTGATTGAATTGCTGAAGACAATATCCCAGCACCAGCGTGCCGAGCGCAATCACGCTAAAGCCAATTTTCAGTGCCGGTTTGCGTCCCGCTTTATCAACCATGCCGATGGCAATAAACGTCGCGAGCACAAACGTCAGACCGACAATAATCGTGGCGATCATCTGCTGGCGTGTACTGGTAAATCCCGCCAGATTAAAAATCTTCGGCGCGTAATACATGATGATATTCATGCCGGTAAACTGCTGCATCGCCTGCAACAACATGCCTAAGCCGACGGCCCGGCGCACATTACTGTTGGCTTTAAATAATTCCCATCCGCCCTGTTTCAGTTTCAGGCTTTCACGGATTTCATTCAGTTCCTGGCGGGCCTTTTCCGAGGTATCACGCAGCATTCTCAGCACACGCTCGGCCTCAATATGCTGCCCTTTGGCGGCCAGCCAGCGCGGGCTGTTTGGTAAAAAACACACCGCAATCATCAGCACAAACGCCGGAATCGCCAGCACGCCCAGCATTGCGCGCCAGTCACCGCTGCTGCTGAATGCGGTATCAGAAAGGAAAGCCAGCAAAATGCCGATCGTCACCATCAGCTGATACATGGCAATCATCTTGCCGCGAATGGTTTCTGACGCCATTTCAGACAGATACAGCGGTGCGGTGTAGGACGCAATGCCGACAGCAAAACCGAGGATCAGGCGCGACACCATCAGGATTTCAATGCTGGAAGCGAAGGCGGAGCCGAGAGAACCGAGAATAAACAACAGCGCTGCCGCCATCAGGCTGTATTTGCGTCCCAGCCGGAAAGAGAGCCAGCCATTGGCCAGCGCACCGAACGCTGCGCCGAGCATCATGATGCTGACAACCCATTCCTGCTGGCGGCTGCTCAGCACAAAATGCTCAGTAATAAAGGGAAGCGCACCAGAAATCACACCAATATCGAGACCGAATAACAGCCCCGCCATCGCCGCCGCAAAAGACACAAACAGGTTCATCACTTTGGTGTTTTTGAGCGAACTTTCAGTCAGTTTAACCACATCAGATGACGACATTTTTTTCTCCGGAAAGGGGGAATACAGCAACGGACATCAGAAAAAAATCATTCAGCCATTACGATAAGCACAAGTGCCCTGTGGGGTGAGAGCAGGAAAGGCACATATATACACAATCGTGCTGCACCGGACTTTCTGTGATCGGGATCACTGGGGAGAAGATGGCGGCGATATGGTGCAGGGGAATAAAAGTCAGGCAGAACCGATCCTTGCGAGATATCTTCCAAATCTGATTACAACTCCCTGTAAATGCATCCAGCCGGTTTCTTTGCTTCGGCAGCAGGAATAAAGTCTCCTTGCTGCGGCAAAATCCGCAGCCGGAATTAGCGTTCCGAAAGACATAACTAGGCGACATTGTGTAATAATGCCGCGCACTTTGATTCACCCTAAATAATGGTGGCTCAGGTGGGGGCTTCGAAAGAAGCACCGGTTTTCCTAGTGTGTCCGGTACGCTAACCCCGTCTGAGCTGCCACCCAAGTTTAGCGTCTTGTGTTGCAGTCATTTAATCATCTAGGAGGTTTTAAAATGACGAACACCGAAACTGCTTTCTCTGAAAACTCAATCACCGTCTTCCGCTCACTGATCGCCGAGCTGGATTTCAGCCGCTTCAAAGATGCTCAGCTTTACGATCTCAGCGCGCTGGCGTCGGACTCTGCCGAAGGATTGTGCCACGGCCTGCTGTGCCTGAGCGAAGGGCTGGAGAATGGTGAGATATTACCGCCGGAAGGTATCCCGCAGGTCAGCGCCTATCTCAAGGCGACCGCGCATTTATTACCCGTATTGTTTGAGCTGAGTGAACGGGCGAATGACAGCTTAGGGAAAGCGGGAAAAGTGAGTCCTGCCGCGATTAACTGACAGGTATCAGACATGAAAAGGCCCGCCGCACTGTTCTGGCGGGCTTTAAAGCACCCACTCTCCCCACATCCTTTAATCCGGAAAATTTTTTACTTTTCAGTTTGCACTGAGTCGTGTCTGGCGTCAGGATTTACCCTGATTCCCCATTGGCAGTGATAAAGGCTTATCGATAATGACGACTCAGACACCTAAAACGCCGGTTGCGGCAGGGACAATTTTTAGCGCAGCCGGTCTGCAATTTCTGAATAAACTCGCGCAAAACAACACCCGGGACTGGTTTAAGGCTAATCAGGACGAATACGAGAATACGCTGAGAACGCCCGCGCTGCGCTTTATCGAGCAAATGCAGCCAGAGATTATTGCCATTTCCCCGAGACTGACTGCTGTCGCGAAAAAAGTGGGGGGCAGCCTGATGCGCCCGCAGCGCGACAGCCGGTTCAGCAAAGATAAAACGCCGTATAAAACCAATGTCGGCATTCAGTTTCGTCATTTCCAGGGCAAAGATGTGCACGCACCCGGCCTCTATCTGCACATCGCCGAAGACGGTTGTTTTATTGCGGCAGGGATCTGGCACCCGGAATCAAAAGCGTTAAACGCGATTCGCGCCTGTATTGATGAGAACCCGAATGCCTATCAGAAAGCGCTCAAGACATTGCACGATAACGGGTTTGTGATGGACGGCGACAGTCTGAGTCGTCCGCCAAGAGGCTACGACAAAAACCACCCGCTGTTAGCTGAATTAAAACGCAAAGATTTTATCGCGATTAAAAACATCGCCTTTGAAGATCTGTGCAAGCCAGATGTTATTGATTTTTGCGCAGAGCAGTTCAGACATTGCGCGCCGTTGATGTCCTATCTGTGTTTTGCACTTGAGCTGGACTTCTGAAGCTGATGAGACGACAGGTTTACCCTGCCCGGTGAAGTGCGAAGCATTCTTGACACCTGAAACAGCCAAAATTATATTTTCACTGTCATGACAGCAACCGGCCAGAGGCCTCGTGGTTGAATGCGCTGGCCGGTTTGCTAAATCCCTTTCCCCTGACAGCATGTGTACTGTTGCGCTCAGGGCTGTGATGTTCTGCTCATTTCAACCCGGCTAGCGGACCGGGCTTTGGTGCGTGTAACCCACTACTCTCTAAGACCTTCTATCGCCTGACACAATGCATCATTAGGCTTACCTGTTATTGTCACAGCTGATTGTTGAACACGCTCTAAACGACTGGCAATTCTAGAGCGACTTATCTCTTCCCCATTCTGAGCAAGCATAAAGCAACATTCACCTACCATCCTGCACGCTTCTTCAAAAACGGGATTCAAAATCTCCATAAAACCTCCAAACGGACTAAAAAAACCCCCGTAGAGTAGCTGAAGATTTCAGAAAAAATTTTTCCATTAGAAAAATTAACAATCATCTCTGAATGCGCATCAAAACGGTTTTAGCTGACAACAGATCGTCTGCCAGCCCCAGGCATTATTTTGCACTGACGAAAATCCCCCTGACAGGGTGAGTTCAATCGATAGCTGCAACTTGTTCAGCTTCGCACGCGGCAACGTTCAGCCGCGAACACTAGCCGATGATAAACGCAGTGCTGATTCGCTTTGCGTTGAATCAGAATCGCAGGCCGTTAAATCCGCCCGTAGAAGGTCATTCTGGCAGACTCAGACAACGAAATATCAGGCTGAGAATTGTAAGCCAAAACCACCAGCATGCGCGTGGTCTCCCCCTCCGTTGGAGTCACACGATGAATCGCATTCCGGCCGCGGAACAGCACCAAATCGCCTGCCTCAATGCCGAGTTTTTTCGGCTCAGTTTGCTTATCCAGTAATTTTTCCACGCCATCAAAATTCATGTCGCCAGCATCAGCGTCGCGTAAGTTCTCAACGTATTCAAACACACCGCCAGCCTGAGGTTTTTGAATCAGCAGGGTGATGGCAAAAGAGGAGTTATCGAAATGCCAGCCCAGCTCCTGGCCTTCGCTGGCGTAATGCAGGTTGATTGAAGAGAGTTTATCAGCGTAAGGATACAGTTGCGCCTCACCCAGCACCGCGCAAAGAAACGCACGAAACACTGGCGCGTTATACAGTGCGCGCAGTGCCGAATCCTGCGGGATCTCTTCATCGGTAATACAGCCCTTTGAGGAAACAATCTGCCGATTTCTTGGATGCGAATCTGGCAGCCCGGCATCAGGTTTCAATAGATAAACATTATGATTATTGCTGGTGTAATAGGCCAGATGGCGATTTTCATCCCCCTCACGCTTAATCGCTTTCAGCGCAGCAGGATTAAGAAAGTCATGCAAGACCAGGGCGCCCTTTTCATTCAGCGTCTGTTTACACTGAGAAAGAAAATTCGTATCCAATATCGGATTCGCCGCGAAATTTACGATCGTATCGAGTTCTTGCATCATTAATTCTCATGAATTATTCAGGGGGAAAATAGTCGCTTCTACTTTAACCAAGTCATTAATAGCTGGGAAATGAAAAATAGTGATCACATTATCGCCATGAATCCCCATTGGGGTAAGTTTGCAAGGGGTTTAGCCGCCTGATGTCTCTCCCTTTGACGCAACACGCAAATATCATATTAAACATTTCTATTGATAAAGATTCTCCTCATCCCTGCCGATATTTCTGATACAGGCGGCAACACCGCCTCTCATTCCAATGTGCGCCAGCGATAGCACGCCCCCTGCCGCTAATACAGTTTAGTCAACATGCTTTCCTCCCCCCTTATGAAAGGCGTACATATGAATTGCATCTTCAGCGTGATCTGGAACCACAGCCGTAATGCTTTTGTGGTCGTCAGTGAGCTGACCACTCGCCGTGGAAAACGCAGTGACGTCCGTGCGATTCAGGTCGATGATCATTCAACCCCATTCAACGGCGCGATCACGCCGCCACCGTTTGCCATTGCCCTTATCTCATTCATTGTTTCATTCATGCCTGTTATCAGCATGGCCGCAGATTTGCCCACTGGCGGTAATGTCGTTCTCGGCAGCGGCCAGATTGGCGCGGCGGCCGATCATCAACTGACGATCAACCAGTCCGGCCAAAAAATGGCAATTGACTGGCAGAGTTTTAATATTGGCAAAGACAACAAAGTGACCTTTGTTCAGCCCGGCGCTGATTCGGTTGCCCTGAACCGGGTGATCGGTGCTGACGGCTCGAAGATCATGGGCCAACTCAACGCCAATGGCCGGGTGTTCTTAATCAACCCCAATGGCGTGCTGTTTGGTCAGGACGCCTCCGTCAGTGTCGGCGGGTTGGTGGCTTCGACACTCAATATCTCGAACCAGGATTTTGCTAACGGCAAGTACAGGTTCAGGGGGGATGGCAGCAACGCCAGCGTCATCAACCAGGGCACGATTAACGCTGCCGACGGGGGAGCCGTGGTGTTACTCGGCGGCACCGTCAGCAACCAGGGCGTGATTGTTGCGAAACAGGGTACCGTCGCATTGGCCGCCGGCAATGCGGTGACGCTGGACTTCGCAGGTGATGGCTTGCTTAACGTCCAGGTCGATGAAGCGACCAGAAATGCCTTGGTGGAAAACCGCCAGTTGATTCAGGCCGACGGTGGCCAGGTCATTATGACCGCAGCGGCCAGCAATGCGCTGCTCAGGACGGTGGTCAACAACACCGGTGTGATTGAAGCGCGAGGCTTGCAGAACAAGAACGGTAAGATCTCCCTCGGTGGCAGTGACAGCGGTCTGGTGCGCGTCGCCGGTACCCTGGATGCCTCTTCACCCCACGGCACGGGCGGCGCGATTCAAATCACCGGCCAGAACATTGCGCTCACATCCGCCACTCTGAATGTCTCAGGTGCCAGCGGTGGCGGCAGCATCAAGATCGGCGGCGACGCTCAAGGCAAAGGCCCCCTGGCTAACGCACAAGGTGTCAGCGTGGATGCGGGCAGCAGCCTCAAGGCTGACGCCGGAACCACGGGAAAAGGCGGCAACATAGTCGTCTGGTCCAACGGAACGACCGTGGCCAAGGGCAATTTCTCAGCCAGGGGCGGCACGCAAAGCGGTGGCGGAGGATCCGTAGAAACCTCCGGCCATCACGTTGACTTCACTGGCATCCAGGTGAACACCTCGGCAACCCAAGGCAAAACGGGTAACTGGCGGGTGGATCCTGAAGACCTGAACGTTGATGACGCTTCAGCGGCCACGATCAACGCCGCTCTCCTGAACACCGACGTCACCCTGCAAACTACCGGCACCCTCACCTCCACGGCAACAGGCCTCGGTGATATTTCCGTTAATTCAGCCCTGAGCTGGAGTTCACCAAACACCCTGACGCTGGACTCGTTCCACTCTATTGCGATCAATGCCAATGTCTCCGTCACCGGTGCAGGTGGTCTGGTGCTGGTGACGAATAACAACAGCAACGGTACCAGCAGTGGCAGCGGTGATCTCACGTTTGCCAAAGGCGTCTCGGCCAGTTTCACGGCACCGGAAGGCAGCGGGCAGCGTTTGAACATCAACGGTTCGGCTTACACGCTGGTTTACAGCATGGCCGACATCGACGGAATCGACGGGGATCCGGCTTCGTCTGGCGCAATTACAGACCAGACAGCGGCAGGCGGACTGGCAGGGCATTACGCCCTGGCCCGTAATCAGGATGCCAGTGGCGTCATATATACGAACGCACTCGTGGGGAGCAATTATGATTATGATTCGCCCTTCTCCGGCACCTTTGAAGGCCTGGGTCATACCCTATCGAATCTGACCATCACGGCTCCGGACGCAAACAACACGGGGCTGTTTGGCGACAATCAGGGGGCAACGGTTCGGGATCTGGGTGTAGTTAATGGCGCTATCAGCGGCGGATCTTACGTCGGCGGTATCGTCTCTATGAACCAGAGTTCCTCCTCTGTATTAAACAGCTATTTCAGCGGCACGGTGTCAACGTCATCCTCCGGCATAATGGTCGGGGGGATCGCCGGCTTTAATGGAAATAACTCGACGATTGCAAACAGCTATAGCATGGGCACGGTAACGGGCACCCGCTGGACAGGGGGAATAACGGGCTATAACGGCAGTGCCCTGGTGACAAACAGCCACAGCTCCAGCAACGTAAATGGCGGTAATGGTGACTACGTTGGCGGGGTCGTGGGCGCTAACGAAAGCGCCACTATCACTGACAGCTATAGCACCGGCAACGTGTCGGGCAATACACGTGTTGGCGGGGTAGCAGGCAACAGCTACCGGGGGTCGATTTCTGACAGCTACAATACGGGCAACATATCGGGCAACAGTTTTGTTGGCGGTATTGTTGGCCTTAACGATACTGCCAGCTCCCTCGCCAATAGCTACAATTTCGGCAATGTCCAGGCTGACTATAATGTGGGCGGGGTCGCAGGCTATAACGACAGCGCTATTTTCTCCAGTTATTCCACCGGTCAGGTGCGGGGAGCGACGGGCAGTAACGCTGGCGGTGCTATTGGCTACAATCAAGCCAATAGCACGGTGACAAACGTTTACTGGAATAGCGTCACCAGTGGCAACACTGTCGGGATTGGCGGCGGCGTCACTTCCGGGGTCACCGGTTTAACCCTCGCACAGTTACAGGGCGTATTACCTTCTTATTTCGATAATACCGTTTGGGGCACAGCCAGCGGTCTTTACCCCTATTTGAAATCCCAATATCCGAACGGCACACCGCAAGCCATTTCCGGCTTCGCTCAAAACAGCGATGCGGCTGGCCAGGTCTCCACCGTGATTAACGGCCTGGTGGTCGGTACCTCCTCCATCGGCGCCGGGGGTTACTACTACAGCCTGCTCGCGCCCGGCACCCTGGCGAACACTGATGTGTTCACCTACGCGCAAAGCGGCGGCAATCTGGCTAGTACCTTCACGCAGGGTGTGACGGGGACGACCAGTAACATCAATCTGACGGCTGACACGCTGGTACTGACGGGCAATGAAAACTCTCTGTCCTCGCTGCTGACAGATTTGAACGCGGCCAGCGGCAACGCAGACAGCGCCCACAAGCTGTTTACCCTCGATGCCAGTGGTCTGAACGCCACCGGTAATGTGCAATTCACCCGGGCCGGGAGTTTCATTTTTGACCAATCCCTGAGCGCTGTCGGCAGCAGCATCGTGAGCGTCGCAGGGGATTTGACCATCGCATTGGGCGAGCATGTCAGCGGGTCTGATGTGGTGTTATCCACTACGGGTGCCTTTATTAACAACGCGGGCAGTCATGCCGTTACCGCCTCAACTGTCGGCGGACACCACTGGGTGATTTATTCCAATACCCCCGCCACCGGTACCTTTGCCGGACTGAACAGCAACAATACTGCTATCTGGAATGCCAGCATTAATACCCTTCCGGCGAGCTCCGTAACCGGTAACCGGTACGTGTTCCGCTATCAACCGACGGTCACCTACACCCCGGCAAATGTCAGCAAGACCTATGGTGATACGGCAGATGTCAGCTCTGCGTATACAACCTCTGGAGTAAATGCCGGGGTTACAGGAGCATTTGCAGCCGATACCCTGGCTAACGTGGTAGCGGGCACTTTAGCGATAGCTTCGACGGGAACAGCGGCTACTGCGGGTGCAGGCAGTTACGCCATCCTGGCAAGCCAGGGGACTTTAAGCGGTTTGCAGGGTTACCTGGTCGCACTTGCAAGCCACGGAAACTTAACTGTCAATGCCAGAAACATCACCGTGGCGGCCAGCAGTGGCAGCTCAACGTACGGCGCGACCCCTGTTCAGCCAGCCCTGAGCGCCATCGGCCTGGTCAACGGCCAGGATGTGTCGGTACTGAGCGGTTTGAGCAGCACAGGCATTAGCGGCACCACCAACGTCGGCACCCATGTGGTGCGCGTGGAGGGCGTACTGACCAATGGCAATTACCGCGTGACTCAAACATCCGATGGCCAATGGATCGTCGCTCCCCGCGCCCTGGCCGTTATTGCTAACAACCTTGGCAAAATCGTCAACACCAGCGACCCGGCACTGACCTGGTTCACCAATGGAAATCTGGTTAACGGTGACCACCTCAACGGCAATCTGACGCGCAGTGCTGGCGAAACAGCCGGTCAGTACAGGATTGAACAAGGCTCGCTAAACAACAGCAATTACGCCATCGCTTTCACTGACGGTACGTTCAACATCGGTGTAACGCCGCTAAACCAATTGCTCAGCTTGCTCAGTGCCCCCGAAAACGTAGCGGTGGTGACCACCCAACCTCTGCGTAAATTACCGACCCCCACCACGTCTCTGGCGGTGCAGTTGCCGTCCGACAGCCTCTATAGCGTAATTGAGCAAGGCTTGCGCCTTCCGGAAGGACTTTGATTTATGCGTATCCGTCTTACTCCCATTGCCCTGGCTCTCCTGACGTTAACTGCCAGTACGGCCCGGGCTGAAATTGTGCCGGACGCGGGTCAGTCAATCCGTGAGATCCAAACTAAACCGCCGGTTTTACCGCCGCGCCAGACGCTGGAACTGAACCTTCCCGACACGCCGGACACTCATCCGACTGCCCGCGGGCCAACGATGCAGGTCGCGCAATTCAGGTTGACAGGCAATCAGGCGATCAGCAGCGCCGATCTGCTGCCATTGCTGGCTGACCTGCAAAATCGCACGGTCAGCTTTGGTGAGTTGCAGGCTGCGGCCGGGCGTATCACCCTGTTTTATCGACAGAAAAATTACCCGCTGGCACGGGCTTATTTGCCGGCTCAGGACGTGGAGAATGGCGTCGTCACCATTGCCGTCCTCGAAGGTCATTTTGGCGAAGTGAAGCTTAATAACGCTTCGCGCATCAGCGACGGCACGTTGGCTGCGCCGCTCCGCGCGCTGAAAAACGGTGAAGCGGTGCGCGCCGGCCCTCTGGAACGCAGTCTGCTGTTGCTTCAGGAAATCCCCGGCGTTGAAGTCCGGTCCACGCTGAAACCCGGCACCGCCGTGGGTGCCAGCGACCTGGTGGTCGATGCCCGCTCGGCGCCGATGGTTTCGGGTCAGGTGGATCTGGACAACTATGGCAACCGCTTCACCGGTGAATACCGTCTGGGCAGTACGCTGAACCTCGCCAGCCCGTCAGGCATGGGTGATCAGGCCAGCATGCGGATCATGGGTTCTGATGAAGATCAGCATTACTTCCGGGCAGCGTATCAGTTGCCGATCGGTCCGTGGGCGACGCAAGCCGGTGTCGCTTACTCGTACATGAATTATCAGTTAGCCAGGAACTTTGACAATCTTGATGCTTCGGGTAACGCGAAGATTGCCAGCGTGTTTGTGCAGCAGCCACTGATTCGCCTCCGGGATTTCAGCCTGACTGCGCAACTGCAATTCGATGACAAACGCTTAAGAGATGACATCGATCTTTACGACTATAAAAGTCACAAACAGTCGCATGTCGTGACTGCCAGTCTCAACGGCAACTCCCGCGACAATTTTTTGGGTGGCGGTTCGAATGCATTCTCGCTGGCCTGGAGCCAGGGCAACCTGACGCTGGATAACCCGCAAGACAAAGTGCTGGATGATCTCACAGCCAGGACTCGCGGCACCTTTCAGAAGATCAATCCTGGCATCGTGCGCCTGCAGCGCCTGACGGATCGGATCAGTCTTTATGGTCAGTTCCAGGGCCAATGGACTGACGGCAACCTTGATTCCTCTGAAAAAATCAGCCTCGGCGGCGCGTATGGCGTACGGGCTTATCCGGAAGGCGAAGCACAGGGTGACCAGGGGTATGTGACCAGCGCCGAACTGCGATACGCACTGACCGAGATGGTGCAGTTGTTCACCTTCGTCGATCATGGCGAAGTACGGCTGAACAAAGACACCTGGGCTGACGGCGAAAATCACCGCAGCCTTTCTGCTACGGGTGTGGGCTCGACATTGTCTGCCGGCAACTGGCATCTGATGGCGGTCGCGGCATGGAAACTGGGTAATGCCGATGCACAAAGCGACACGGATCGCACGCCCCGGGTGTGGGCACAGGCTAGTCGTACGTTTTGAGGGGATGTTTACGATGCCAACACATGTACCAACAGATAGTACTTGATGTCGGTTGATATAGGTAAAATCAGCTTGAACCATGAAGCACTAAAACCTGATAACTCACTGAATTTAATGCATAAAAATAGACGTCAGTTGACGTCTATTGACCTGAACCCTACAGGGCCCGAGCCTGTGACCTGCGGCTTAGAATCTCTAAGAACCGTGCAATAAATCATTAACTTACCGCATATAGCCCCCGCTCACACGTCCCAACATGCAAAAAGATGACAAGCGTTGTTTCGATCGCTTTCAAACGTTCAGACAAAGTAGCGATAAATTCTGCCTGGTCTTCATTACGTTTCTTTAATGCTTTTATCGCAGCGCCAGAATATGCGGCTGATACTCCAAGGGTGAGTTCACCCTACAGAAATAAATCGGGTTGCAGTCTGAAAATGAAATGAGAGAAGCTAATCCCTTTTGGTAAAAAAACCCTGCTGATACACTTACCGATTGATTCTTTTTAAAAATTTACTATTTATCGTCGAGGGCTACGTTTTGCTTTGGAATATCCTGACCTACTTTGGCGACAGCATGCTCATTTTGCCAACCGGAATAACCCTCGCTTTATTTATGTTATGGAAGGCTGACAACCCAGTCACAGCATTGATCTGGCTGATTATACTGGGTATTTCTGGCCTCGCGGTGAGCATCTCAAAGCTGTTGTTTCTCGCCTGGGGCATTGGCAGCAGTACATTTAATTTTACAGGCTTCAGCGGGCATACCACGATGTCAGCCACTTTATGGCCGGTCATGTTCTGGCTGATAGGCCAACGTTTTCAACCTGACGGACGCAGGCTGATGATTACTGCTGGGTATTTCATTGCCATTATGGTGGGTATCAGCCGGCTCGCACTGCATGCTCATTCCGTCAGCGAAGTGATCTCAGGATTAATTCTCGGCAGTCTTTGCAGCGTAACCTTTTTATATACACAACACGACCGCAACATGCGCTATTTCACATTCACTCCATTAGCTATTCTGCTTATTCTCCCTCTGTCACTGATGAGCTTTGGCAAGAAAGCACCCACACAGCAGCTTCTCGAACATATCGCTACGCAAATCACAGGCAAACAACCCTGGACGCGGGAAGAATATCAGCTTATGGCTGAGAAACCGGAAATCTCAAAAAGCGCGTGGAACTAAAGCAGAGATACTTACAATACCACTTGATTTGGGTATAACTGAGTTGACTTCGATAGAACTCGTGACAGAAAAATTCAGTAATTTCAGGGAGTATAAAGGATAAAAATCGAATTCAGCAGAGGTGTGTTGACTTGAAATGGTACGCCCTACAGGGCTCGAACCTGTGACCTACGGCTTAGAAGGCCGTTGCTCTATCCAACTGAGCTAAGGGCGCATTGCTTGTCCCTTTCGGGAGCGTTGCGGGTTCGGATTATACGGGCAGACCGGGATGAGTCAATGGCTTTCGAACTCACTGCTTAATGCCTGAACAATTTGCCGATATTCCCGGACTGTCTTGCAACGTTATGTGATAAGTATCGGCTATTTTTCGGATTTCAGCGCGGCAGCAATCACGCGGGCAGACGCGTGATAGGCTACACCTTCGTAAGCCGTCAGTTCCGGTCGTAATGTTTGTACGATACCTTTTTTACCAATCACCGCTGGCTGGCCGATATAAACGCCCAGTTGTTCATCGAGGGCAGACACCGGCCAGACACTGCGGGCGTCGGACAAAATGGCATCCACCAGCCGCGCTGTTGCAGTAGCGATGCCAAAACTGGTCCAGCCCTTGCCTTGCAGGATTTCCCAGCCACCGCCGCGCACAGCGTCGTTCATTGTTGCCCAGTCGACGTCACGGTCGCCTGCCAGTTCTGCCACCGGACAGCCGCCAAGTGTCACGGTGCTCCAGGCCACAAACTGTGATTCGCCGTGTTCGCCCATCACGTAGCCAGTGACGCTTTTCGGATCGAAACCGAAGAACTCACCGACCACGCGTTTCATGCGCGCGGTATCGAGCGAGGTGCCGGTGCCGAACACCTGTGCGTCAGGGAATCCGCTGGTCTGCTGAATAATCTGAGTAATGACATCGCACGGATTGGTGATATTGACGATCACGCCGCCAAAGCCGCTGGCAATCACGCGCGGGATCACTTCACGCACGGCGGCACGGGTCTCAGCAAGTTCTTCCAGACGATCTTCACGCAGCAAGGTTTTCGGGCCGACGGCGATGACCAGCACATCGGCATCATGCAGTTCGCTGTAGTCGTTGGCGATAACCTGCACGCGTGAGGTCGTCAGCGACGCCATATCCCGCAACTCCAGCGCCTGACTGGCCGCTTTAGGTTCGTTTTCATCCAGCAAGACAATCACGTCACACAGCCCCAGCGTGACCAGAGAGAATGCAACGTCAGCGCCCACATGACCGGCACCGATGATCCCCACTTTGCGTGTCATTTGTTTCTTTCCTTATGATTTAAAAAGAGTCATACCTAAAATAGACACTTTTTTCGCCACTGTCGCAGGTTAAATTCTCATCCGCAGATAACAAGTTATTCGCATTCAACGCCTGACAGCGCCCGCGGCTTCTGACAAAATAGGCGCATCCCCCTGCATTTATTAATTAATGGATTTATTCCCTGATGGCAGCAAAGATTATTGACGGTAAAACGATTGCGCAGCAAGTCAGAAGCGAAGTTGCAGCGCGTGTTCAACAACGACTGGCTGAAGGAAAGCGTGCGCCCGGTCTGGCCGTGGTGCTGGTCGGTGAAAATCCGGCGTCACAGATTTATGTCGCCAGCAAACGCCGTTCTTGTGAAGAAGTCGGGTTCATCTCCCGCTCTTACGACCTGCCAGCCACCACCACTGAAGGTGAGTTGCTGGACCTGATCGAAAAACTGAATAACGACAGCGAAATCGACGGCATCCTGGTTCAGCTTCCGCTGCCTGCCGGTATCGATAACATCAAAGTGCTGGAACGTATTCATCCGGATAAAGACGTCGATGGCTTCCATCCTTATAACGTCGGCCGTCTGTGCCAGCGCGCGCCGACGCTGCGCCCTTGTACGCCGCGTGGCATTGTGACGCTGTTAGAACGTTACGGTATTGAAACCTTCGGCCTGAACGCCGTGGTGATTGGCGCATCCAACATTGTGGGCCGTCCGATGAGCATGGAATTACTGCTGGCCGGTTGCACCACCACCGTCACCCACCGTTTCACCAAAAATCTGCGCCATCATGTTGAGAATGCCGATCTGGTGGTTGTCGCTGTGGGTAAACCGGGCTTTATTCCCGGCGAATGGATTAAACCGGGCGCGATTGTCATTGATGTCGGTATTAACCGTCTGGAAAGTGGTAAAGTTGTCGGCGATGTGGAATATGATGCCGCCGCCGAGCGTGCTTCCTTTATCACACCGGTGCCGGGCGGTGTTGGCCCGATGACGGTCGCGACGCTGATTCAGAATACCTTGCAGGCGTGCGAGGAATATCATGACGTCAGCGCCAGTAAGTCTTAAACCCTTTGCACTACACAAAAAGTCAGGAATACATGGAAACTTTCTTTCTCGAAAAACACCCGCACGTTGAACTGTGCGATCTGCTCAAATTTATGGGCTGGTGTGACAGCGGCGGTACGGCGAAAGCAGTGATTGCCGAAGGTCAGGTTAAGGTCAACGGTAAAGTCGAAACCCGTAAGCGCTGCAAAATCGTTGCTGATATGAACGTCGAGTTCGCCAGCAACAAAGTCGTGGTGAAAGCGTCCGAATAATCTTTCCGGTAGCGTTGCACGACAAAAGAAAATGCCCTGCAAGCGAAAGCTCACAGGGCATTTTTTTATTTATCGGCAGAGTGACAGGCCGAAGGCAAATTACTGCTGCGTCACCCACAACACCGGCCATTCGCCACCGCTGCTGTAACCGTCACAACTGGGTTCAGAGGCAAATGCCGCCAGCCGGAACTGTTTACCATCAAACACCCAGCGTGAAGACACGCCACAATCACCGATGCCGCGCCCTTTATCGTAAGTCGAGAGCATACCGGTTTTCGGGTCGAAATCAGCGTTGATCAGTTCCGGCGAATCATCATCTTCGCCCAGTTTGAACGGCATATTCAGCGCCAGATTGTCCATTTTATAAGGCGCCTGACGCGAAACCAGGAAGCCCAGCGCATACAGGTTATACGCGCCCATGTCGCAGTTGACAGTCATCAGGGCTTTATCGTTGCTCAGCGCGAAAATATGCACTTCCCGTTCGGAAGGGTCGAGGCTGCAATCATTATTCTCAATGGTGGCGGCGGCGTTCTGCGTGATGGCCGAAATCTCAGTTTCGGATAATGCATGCGGTTCACTGAAACGCGGCAGAACCGGCGTGGCAGGAATGGGCGGCACGGTATTCGCCGGTTTCGCACCACGATTAATCCAGGCCGTTTTGGTGCCAACGCGCCCCTGCTGCGCATCAATGGCCAGCAACGCGGCTTTGATCCCTTTCAGTGAAACTTCCGGTTTAACGGGCTGAGCCGGGTCAGCTTTCACTGCCAGCTGAATACTGCTGCCTTCGCGGATCGCGGCAATAAAATCATTCACCACCAGACGGTTAGTGGTGGAAAGATGTTTTTTACTGACATCCCATTCACGGTGATTAAAACTCAGTGTCTTACCGTTCATCTGCAAGCGGCTGGCAACCGGCGCATCCGTCGTCTGCTCATCACTGTTACGCTGGTAATCAATGCTGACGGAGGATTTCCCTTCCGGCCCGGCTTCGCGGGTGATTTTCATCACCAGTTCCTGCCCGTCCTGCGAATTACGCGCGACGCAGTGATTCAGGTTGTCACAGCTGACCTGCCAGTCGTTATAAATAGCCTGCAACGGCTCAGCCTGGGCGCTAAAAGCCAGCATGGTGGCCAGCAGGCATAAAGGGGCGGTTATCCATCTGCACATTATAAGTTTCAGCTCTGTTCGAAATTATCTTTCTGATAATAGCGTAACCCTCGCCAGGAGACTGCCTTCAATGCAGCATTTTTTACCCGAAATTATAAAGAGATACTCCACCCGCAGGGTTTGCGGCAGACAATAATTTTTCATGACATACGAGAAGCCGCAATGGTGACGCAGGGAAACTTTCAGTACACTGGCTGAGCCAAAAACAAACAATAATGGCGAAAAGGATGAAGATCATTTCTCTGGGAGATACGGATGAAGTTATTGATTTTGATGATAACGCTGTTATCACTGCCGGCGCTGGCTGAAGAGCCTCCGGTGGTGTACGCCGGCACACTGGGTAAAACCAGCATTGTCGTCGAACTCGATTTAAATAAACCTGACGAAGTGACCGGACGGTATTTCTATCAAAAATACCGTCTGGATCTGCCGCTCAACGGAGCGCTGGATGGTCAGGAACTGAAATTACAGGAAGGTCTGGATGATTTCGACGATACACCGCGCCCTGAACTGACGCTGACCAAAGATGAAAACGGTGACTGGCAAGGCAACTGGACCAACCCGCAGGGCAAAACACTGCCGGTTAAGCTGCAACCCGCGCAGTTACCGGCAGCCGCCACGGACGACGGCTATCTCAGTTCGCTGATCCACACCGATCCGTACGAGTATTTGCGTTTATCCGCGCTGCAACTGAAAGCGGGCAAAAACGAAAACTTCATGGGCTATCAGCTGCAATGGTGGACGGAACCGCAATCAAAAATCAGTTTCTTTGAGATTGTCTCCGGTTATCCGGAAGCCAGTTTACCGGCCATTAACCAGAAGCTGCGCGCCCGTCTATGGCAGGAAGTCAGCGGCTGGCATGCCTGTATGCTCGGGGCAAGCCGTTTTGGTCAGGGAGAATATCAGCAAACGGTGACGCCGAAGTTCATGAGTCCCGATGTGGTCAGCATCAGCGTATTTACCTCTTATGACTGCGGCGGTGCGCATCCTGATTTCGGCGAAGCGCCGATCAACCTGAACGCCAAAACCGCAGAAACGCTGACGCTGGAAGATGTGATTTGGGTGGGCGATGGCGCACCGTTCCACTATCTGAATGCTGAAGATCGCGCCCTTACGGGTAAAAACGATGTGGATTTCGATACCTTCGCGCAGTACCGCGATAAGAAATGGGCGCCGTGGCTGGTGAAACAACTGACCGCGGCTTATCCGCAACAGATGAAAAAGCCGACGGAAGAAAGCGAAGACGATTGTGATTATTCAGACCCGTCGGTCTGGCAATTCCCGGCCTGGTATTTCACGCAAAAAGGGCTGTATTTTGATCCGACGTTTGCCCGTGTCATGCGTTCATGCGAAGGCCCGGAATGGTCCGTTCTGCCATGGTCTGCCATGAAAGGCCACGCGGGCAGCACCGCAATAAACCTGGAACACTGAAATAACAAAGGCACCCGCGGGTGCCTTTGCCTCAGATGCATTTTCGCCGGTCATCTTTACGCCAGCCAGCCCTGAATCTGCGCATATTGCAGCAACATAATGGTTTTGCCATCTCTGATGCGGCCATCTTTGATCATCGCCAGCGCCTCGGTAAACGGCACCTCCAGCACATCAATGTCCTCGTCTTCCACGCCGCCACCGGCGTTCTGACGCTGCGACTCATCGTATTCTGCCGCGAAAAAATGCACGATTTCGGTCACGCTGCCCGGCGACATATAGGCTTCAAACAGTTTATCTACCTTGCCCACTGCAAAACCGGTTTCTTCAATGGCTTCTTTACGGATGCAATCTTCCGGCGAATCGTTGTCGAGCAAACCGGCGCAGGTTTCCAGCAACATACCGGTCGGGTTGCCATTGACGTAGGTCGGCATACGGAACTGTCTGATCAGCAGAACGGTTTTTTTAGGACGGTTATAAAGCAGAATAGTCGCGCCATTTCCCCGGTCATACACTTCACGGGATTGCGGCTGGCGTTCGCCATTACGTTTGATTAAATCGTAGGTGTATTTGCGAAGAACATACCAGTTATCAGAGAGTAACTGGTTTTGAACGTTTTCGATCCGGGATGACTTGTCATCAGATGACATAAAGCGTGCCTCCGCTCAGAGGGTGAGAGAAGCCAGACATCATAGCGGCATTACATCGCGCACGCCAGATTCAGCCGTGCTCAATTGCATTAAGCAGTTGTTCCCGATGGCGTTCAACCCACTTCGCATCCAGCGGCCCCCAGCCTGAAAGCTGATAATAACCGTCATTATTGCGCACACCCTGCTGCACAAATTCCAGTTCGACACCCATACCCGGTAGCGCTTTCAGTACGTCCTGCAAGGTGCGGCGCGGCCAGCCGGTGATTTCCATCAGTTTTGGTACGTTCGGTTTTTGTTCAGAGTCCAGCAACCAGCAAAGGTAGAGACGACGGGCGAAAACCGAATTTAACATCAAACTCATCTGAACGGCTCCAGTGTGGACATACGAATGCGTGTCATAAAAAAGCAGGCTGTCAAAGCGTAGACGGTATCAGCGAATCTGTCTGCGGCATAACCCTGTGTACAGGGAGGTTTTTTTACATTATCTCCTTTATTTCTCCACGTTTTATGCGACATGAGAAGGTAAAGTGCATTGACGTAGAACTCCACTCTAACACTTGCTCAGTCCCGTCGGGACGGTTCCGCCTCTGAGACTGCCTATGAGAAAATAGCGCTCAGGGGATTTTTTTGTCAGATTACTGACGTTCTGTTTGTTTGCTGATGTTAGTTACTCACGCCAGAGTGACAACGAGGTTCCTGAAGCATGGCTAACTTTTTTATCGATCGCCCAATCTTTGCCTGGGTTTTAGCGATCATCATTTCCTTGTCCGGCGCACTCGCGATCTATTTTCTGCCGGTTGAACAGTATCCCGATCTGGCTCCGCCAAACGTCAGGATTTCTGCAACCTATCCCGGCGCATCAGCACAAACATTAGAAAATACCGTTACCCAGATTATCGAACAGAACATGACCGGCCTCGATAATCTGATGTACATGTCATCGCAAAGCAGTAACGACGGTAAGTCGCAGATAACCCTGAGCTTTACCGCCGGTACCGATCCCAACGAAGCGCTGCAACAGGTGCAAAACCAGTTGCAGCAGGCGCTGAAACGCCTGCCGCAGGACGTGCAGACGCAGGGTGTGACGGTGTCAAAAACCGGTGACACTAACCTGATGATGGTGGCGTTTGTCTCCACCGACGGCAGCATGGATAAGCAGGATATCGCCGACTATGTGGCGTCCAACATTCAGGATCCGCTGAGCCGCGTGCCTGGCGTCGGCAGCATTGATGCTTACGGTTCACAGTACGCGATGCGCATCTGGCTGGATCCGGACAAGCTCAATAATTACCAGCTGACCACCGCCGATGTGGTCACCGCCATCAAAGCGCAAAACAGTCAGGTCGCTGTCGGTCAGCTCGGCGGCGCACCTTCTGTGGATTTTCAGGCCCTGAATGCCACCATTAATGCCCAGGCACAGTTACAGACGCCGGAACAGTTCCGCCAGATCACCCTGAAAGTGAATCAGGACGGTTCGCAGGTCAAACTTGGCGATGTCTCCACCATCGGTCTCGGCGCGGAAAACTACGCCCTGCTCAGCCGGTATAACGGACAGGCTGCATCAGGGATGGGCGTTAAACTGGCGTCCGGTGCCAACGAACTGCAAACCGACAAAGCCGTCCGTGCGCGCCTTGATGAGCTTTCTCACTATTATCCGCACGGTCTGAAAGCCGAAATCGCTTACGAGACCACGCCGTTTGTTAAAGCGGCGATCACCGACGTGGTGAAAACGCTGTTTGAAGCGATCGTGCTGGTGTTCCTGGTGATGTATCTGTTCCTGCAAAACTTCCGCGCTACGCTGATCCCGACAATTGCCGTGCCGGTGGTCTTGCTGGGGACGTTCGCCGTGCTGCATCAGTTCGGTTACAGCATCAATACTCTGACGATGTTCGCGATGGTGCTCGCCATCGGCCTGCTGGTGGATGATGCCATCGTGGTGGTGGAAAACGTCGAGCGCGTGATGAGTGAAGAAGGCCTCAGCCCCAGAGAGGCCACGCGAAAATCGATGGGACAAATTCAGAGTGCGCTGGTCGGTATCACCATGGTGCTGTCGGCGGTGTTCGTGCCGATGGCATTCTTCGGCGGTACCACCGGCGCGATTTACCGCCAGTTCTCCATCACCATTGTCTCGGCGATGGTGCTGTCAGTGTTCGTCGCGCTGACGCTGACACCAGCGCTGTGCTCGACCATTCTCAAACCTGTCGCGCAGGGACATCATCACGGTAAACGCGGTTTCTTCGGCTGGTTTAACCGCATGTTTGACCGCAACGCACGTCGCTACGAAAACGGCGTGGCGAGGGTTCTGCGTAACAGCCTGCGTTATATGCTGGGATATGCCGCACTGGTCGCCTTGCTGGCAGTGATGTTTATCAAACTGCCCACCTCCTTCCTGCCGATGGAAGACCGTGGCGTGTTCACTGTTCAGGTTCAGTTGCCGCCGGGTTCAACGCTGCAGCAGACACAAAAAGTGGTGGAAAAGGTCGAAAAGTATTTCCTGACTGAAGATAAGAAAGACGTGCTTTCGGTGTTCTCAACCATCGGTGCTGGCCCCGGCGGTAACGGGCAAAACGTTGCGCGTATGTTCGTGCGCCTGACGCCCTGGGATGAACGCACCGGCACCGACGATTCTTCCTTTGCACTGATTGAGCGGGCGACCAAAGCGTTTAACAAGATAACCGAAGCCCGCGTGATCGCCAGCAGCCCGCCTGCCATCAACGGTCTGGGCAGCGCCACCGGCTTTGATATGGAATTACAGGACCACGCCGGGCTTGGTCATGATGCGCTGATGGCGGCGCGCGATCAGTTGCTGGCCATGACATCCAAAGACAGCAACCTGACCCGCGTGCGTCACAACGGTCTGGATGACAGCCCGCAGTTGCAGATCGATATCGATCAGGTGAAAGCGCAGGCGCTGGGCGTGGCTATCTCTGATATCAACAGCACGCTGAGTACCGCGTGGGGCTCAACCTACGTCAATGACTTCGTTGACCGTGGCCGTGTGAAGAAAGTCTACGTGCAGGCCGCGGCACAATACCGCATGCTGCCGGACGATATTGACCGCTGGTATGTGCGAAACTCCGCCGGAACCATGGTGCCCTTCTCCGCTTTCGCCACGTCGAAATGGCTGACAGGTTCGCCGCGTCTTGAGCGTTACAACGGCTATTCCGCGCTGGAAATTGTCGGTGAACCGGCAACGGGCATCAGCAGCGGTACTGCGATGGATGACATGGAAAAACTGGTCGCGAAGTTGCCGGTGGGTATTGGTCTGGAATGGACCGGTCTGTCGTATCAGGAAAGACTGTCAGGTTCTCAGGCACCGGCGCTGTATGCGATTTCCCTGCTGGTGGTGTTCCTGTGTCTGGCGGCGTTGTACGAGAGCTGGTCCATTCCGTTCTCCGTCATGCTGGTGGTGCCGCTCGGCGTGCTCGGCGCGGTGATTGCCACCTGGCTGCGCGGGCTGGAAAACGATGTGTATTTCCAGGTCGGTATGCTGACCATCATCGGTTTGTCAGCGAAGAACGCCATTCTGATTGTCGAATTTGCCAATGACCTGAATGTTCGCGGGAAGGAACTGCTGGAGGCCACGCTCGAAGCCGCCAGAATGCGTCTGCGTCCGATTCTGATGACCTCGCTGGCATTTGTTTTCGGCGTTTTGCCGATGGCGACCAGCATGGGGGCCGGTTCAGGCAGCCAGCACGCCGTCGGTACCGGTGTGATCGGCGGGATGATTTCCGCCACGGTGCTGGCGATTTTCTTCGTACCGCTGTTCTTTGTATTGATTCGCCGTCGTTTCCCGGGCAAACACACTGCACCGGTAATTGCTGATATCGTGGAAACGGCCCCCGCCGAACACCGGTAAAAACGCCGGATCGCAGGCAACAAAAAAGGCGTTAATTCACATTAACGCCTTTTTTATTCATGATTTACTGGCTGTGAGAATCGTCGCTAAATGCAACGTAATGGTCTTCCTGAACAAACGTTTTTTATAATGACGTGCTGCACTGAGAATAAATCTTTTCTTTGCTTTGTCGGTAACGATGTGGGCAATTACGCTTTCAACATACGGTCGATAAAGTCTTTCCAGTGACCTAATTCTTGCTCTAACATTTTACTCCCCTTGATTGGACGCTGGCAGTATACGTTTATTTTTTGACCATGCAAAAACTCCGTGACTAATTTTTAAGCGCGATCACAATCCCGCCCCGTCTGGATCCTGCCGGCGTTTTGCCTCATTATGTGTCCTTCTCTGACGCCACTTATCAGCGCAGCTAAAAAGCGCTTATTTTACTGACAGGTTACGTTTTTCTATGGCAACAACTTCAGCTCAAAACTCATTTATTCTCTACGGCATAAAAAATTGCGACACCGTTAAGAAAGCCCGCCGCTGGCTGGAAGAAAACGGTGTTGAATGCCAGTTTCATGATTATCGGGTCGAAGGGCTGGATGCCGCGTTGCTGCAGGATTTGTTAGATAAACAAGGCTGGGAAGCGATGCTCAATACCCGTGGCAGCACCTGGCGCAAGCTCGATGAGGCCACGCGCGCAGCCTGTGATAACGAAGCCAGCGCCAAAGCGCTGATGCTCGAACATCCGGCTGTCATCAAACGTCCGTTTTTACTGGCGCCAGAAGGCCAGTCTCTGCTGGGATTCAAACCAGAAAGCTATCAGCAATTCCTTGCACAGGTGAAGTAACATGAGTTGTCCGGTTCTCGATTTAGCGCAACAGTTAATCCGCCGCCCTTCCCTCAGCCCGGACGATGCGGGTTGCCAGGAGATTATGATTGCCCGCCTTGAGGCCATTGGTTTTCACATTGAGCCGATGCATTTTGGCGATACCCTGAATTTCTGGGCGACACGTGGTGAAGGCAAAACCCTGGCCTTTGCCGGGCATACCGATGTGGTCCCTACCGGCGATCACAAGCTGTGGGTTACCGGCCCGTTTGAGCCAACGCTGCGCGACGGCATGTTGTATGGTCGCGGCGCGGCAGACATGAAAGGCTCACTGGCGGCGATGGTAGTGGCAGCAGAGCGGTTTGTCGCCGCCAATCCCCATCATCAGGGTCGTCTGGCTTTTCTCATCACTTCTGATGAAGAAGCCAGCGCCGTCAACGGCACCGTCAAAGTGGTCAACGCGCTGATGGCACGCAATGAGCGCCTTGATTACTGTCTGGTCGGCGAGCCTTCCAGCACCACGCGCGTCGGCGATATTGTGAAAAATGGCCGTCGCGGTTCCATGACCGCCAACCTGCATGTGCATGGCGTTCAGGGGCATGTGGCGTATCCGCATCTGGCGGATAATCCGGTACACCGCGCCATGCCCGCGCTGAATGAGCTGGTCGCCACCGTGTGGGATAATGGTAACGAATTCTTCCCGCCAACCAGCATGCAAATTGCCAATATCAACGCGGGCACCGGCAGCAACAACGTCATTCCGGGCGAACTTTATGTGCAGTTCAACTTCCGTTTCAGCACCGAGCTGACTGATGCCATCATCAAACAGCGCGTCGCCGAATTACTGGATCGCCATAACCTGCAATACACCCTGAACTGGGTGGTTTCCGGCCAGCCATTCCTGACATCACGCGGTGAGCTGGTGGATGCCGTAGTCAATGCGGTGCGCCATTACAGTGAAATCACGCCGGAACTGCAAACTACCGGTGGTACCTCTGACGGGCGTTTTATCGCGCTGATGGGGGCGCAGGTGGTTGAACTCGGGCCGGTCAACGCGACTATCCACAAAATCAATGAATGCGTACATGCCGCCGATCTGCAGGTGCTCAGCCGCATGTATCAGCGCATCATGGAACAATTAGTCGCATGATCACTCACGAGATGCTGACCGGACGCTCCGCTGCGCATCTGGTGATTATCGACGACGGGCCGCATCGTTTGCAGAAGGAAGCGGCGCAGGCATTCGAAAAAATGCGTCTGGCAGCCCGTGAAGCCGGTTTTGACTTGCAACCGGCCAGCACCTTTCGTGATTTCGATCGGCAACTGGCTATCTGGAATGGCAAATTTCGCGGCGAGCGACCAGTATTAGATAAGAACAGTCAGCCGGTGGATGTCAGCGCGCTGACGACAGCAGAACGTTGCGAGCTGATTTTGCGCTGGTCTGCGCTGCCGGGTGCAAGCCGTCACCACTGGGGCAGTGACCTGGATGTGTACGATCCTTCATTGTTACCGGCGGGTAAGACGCTGCAACTGGAGCCGTGGGAATATGAAGAAGGCGGGTATTTTTATCCGCTGAACCAATGGATGTCAGCGCATATGACAGAATATGGTTTTTACCGGCCATATGCGGAAGATCGCGGCGGTGTGGCTGTCGAACCCTGGCATCTGAGTTACCGCCCGCTGGCGGCAGAATGTGAAAAACAGCTTACGCCGCAGGTGTTGATCAGTTCCTGGACCGGAAAAGACGTCGCTGCTGCAGACTGGTTAGCCGGGCAAATGGACACTCTTTTCCCGCGATTTATCGCCCTCTCACCCTTTTAAGGAGTACACCATGGAGTGGATTAAAGATTACTGGTGGATCGTTCTGATCATTCTGGTCGGCATGTTTATCAGCGGCATCAAAGAGCTGAACCGCGTTGATGTGAAAAAGTTCCTGAAAGATAAACCTGAGATCCCGCCGCATCGCGACAACAATGCCGAGTGGGATAAAGATGACGACTGGCCAAAGAAAAAGTAATCCCACCCCGGTAGCATCTCACTTTTAATCAATATTAGTCGGCGGATAATCTAGCGATTCTCCGCCGATTGACTTTACCTCCTGCCGTTATCATTCAACATGAAACTGATGCACGGAGAGAACAAGTCTTTGCAAACATTACCTATTACCCGGGCGGATCAGGCAGTGCCTGAACGCTTTGACGCGTCGAAATTTCTGGGTCTGGCTCCGTTTCTACGTATGAGCATCGCGGGCGAGGAATGGTCTGACATCGCGCAGATACTGATCACCCGTGCGCAACAGACCCCGGATGACGCCGTATTATGGATGAACCTTTCCACTGTCATGCTGTGCCTGCAACGCACTGAACTGGGTTTGACGATTCAGAATCAGGCACTGGCGATGCAGCAGGTCTATACCCTTTGCCCCGCGCTACAACCGGCGAAGTTACGCTTACTGATACTCATGGTGCCCGGCACGCTTTCCGCGAATGTGCCGCTGGATTGCCTGCTGGAAAACAGCGACATCGAGCTGATTTATTACTACATCACGCCCGAAGCCCCTTTTGAAGCCCCGATCCCTGAACATGATTTACTGATGGTCGGCATCAGCGCCACTACCGAAAATCTGTTCCTGTTGCAGCAACTGGAAGATGTCACGGAACATTGGCCGGTGCCGGTGATCAATGCGCCACAGCATATCCCGAGCTCTGAACGCCAAACCGCCAGCCGCCTGTTGCAAAACCAACCGGGTTTAGCCATTGCCCAGGCGCATGCGATGACGTTTGCGGCGTTATCTGCCGTCGCTGCCGGAGAAACCACGCTGCACGCTGCGCTGCCTGACAGCAGTTATCCGGTGATCCTGCGCCCTGCGGGTTCGCACGGTGGTCACGGTCTGGAAAAAATCACCGGTCAGGAAGAACTGGCTGATTATCTGACCCGCGTGCAGGTTGAAGATTATTTCCTGTCGCAGTTTATTGATTACAGCAATGAAGACGGTCAGTTCCGTAAGTACCGCATTTCGTTGATCGACGGCGTGCCGTATGCCTGTCATATGGCGATTTCATCCCACTGGATGGTGCATTACGTTAACGCCTTCATGTATGAAGATATCCAAAAGCGTGAAGAAGAAGCCGCATTCCTGAACAACTTCCACGAATTTGCCACCCGTCACCAGCAGGCGCTGAAAGCGATTTATGACACCACGCAGCTCGACTATCTCGGCATCGATTGCAGCGAAACACCGGACGGCGAATTGCTGGTGTTTGAAATTGATCCGGCGATGGTGGTGCACGCAATGGATCTGGAAGTGATGTTCCCGCACAAAAAAATCCACATGAATAAAGTTAAAACAGCATGCCGCGAGTTGCTGTTATCCCGTGCCTTTGCGCACACCGACACCTCTGCTGATGCGTTTAAAGGACAAGAATAAACATGATTTCACGTAACGCCCTGAACTTCTCCGGTGGCCCTGGCGCATTGCCGGAAACCGTTCTCACTCAGGTTGAAGCCGCGATAAAAGAAGTGCCGGAAGTCGGCCTGTCGATCCTCGGTATCAGCCACCGTTCAGACTGGTTTGCCGCCATTGTGCAGGAAACCGAAAACAACATCCGCACCCTGCTCGGCTTGTCGAAAGATTTCCATATCCTGTTCCTGCAGGGTGGCGCAACGCAGCAGTTTTCGATGGTGCCGATGACGCTGTTGCGCGGTCAGAAGCATGCGGCAGAATATCTGGATACCGGTTACTGGAGCAGTAAAGTCGTGACCGAAGCGCGTCGCGAAGGGCCGGTAAAAGTGTTGTGGAGCGGCGAATCGTGCGGATTCAACCGTCTGCCCTCTGACGAAGAACTGGCATTCTCGCCTGATGCGCCCTATCTGCATTATGTCTCGAACGAAACAGTGGAAGGGTTACAGTTTCAGCGCGTTTTGGGCCGCGACGACGTACCCCGCGTCTGCGATATGTCTTCCGATTTCCTGTCCAAACCGTGCGATGCCAATAAGTTTTCAGTCATCTACGCTCATGCGCAGAAAAACATCGGCCCGGCGGGCGTCACCATCGTGCTGGTGCACGATACCGTGGTGAAAGCGTCATCTGACGAATTGCCATCATTCCTGAATTACCGCCGCCAGGTGGAATCTCATTCCAACCTCAATACGCCGCCGGTATTTGCGATTTATGTGGTGCTGCTGGTCACCCGCTGGCTGCTTAACGACGTCGGCGGTCTGGAAAATATGGAACAAACCAACCGCCATAAAGCAGAACTGCTGTATGCAATGCTCGACAACAGCGACGGTTTCTACAATGGCTGGAGCAGCAAAGCCGACCGTTCACACATGAACGTTGCGTTTAAGTTGCCGGATGCGGATCTGGAGAAGAAATTCCTGGCCGAAAGCCAGGAAGCTGGCTTCTCAGGTCTGGCAGGGCACCGTGCGATTGGCGGCATCCGTGCCTCTATCTACAACGCCCTGTCACTGCCAGCGGCAGAAAAGCTGACGAACTTCATGGATGATTTTATGCGTAAAAACCGCAAATAATCGCCTCAGTCAGACATTAAAAAAACGCCCCCGGTTGTGATGCAGCCGGGGGCGTTTTTCAATAAAAGTGGCAATGAAATCAGTGCTGATGCGACTTCGGTTCGTAATTTTGCAAATGCGCTATCGCCGTATTAATCATGTGCGAATCCAGCCCGTGTCCCATACCTGGCTGAAGATTGAGCGTACATTCACAGCCCAATGATTTCAGACGTTCTGCCGCACTTTTCGACTGGAACGGATTAATCACCGGATCCTGTTCGCCATGAATGAAATGCACCACCGTACTGGCGGCAATCGGTTTTTCCGGAAGCGTTGAAAAACGCCCGCTGAACGCAATAATGCGCGACGCCAGATGCTCTTCCACTTTCGTCGATTCCAGCGCCATGATGGTGCCCTGCGAAAAGCCGACTAATGTGGTGTGTTCCGGCGTAACGCCGGTTTTTTGCTGCCAGTCACGGACAATCTGCACAAAAGCTGGCATTGCGGCATCCACTCGCGGCTGACGGTTTTGTTCGGTCACGCCCTGCACGGAAAACCACTGGAAGCCCCGGCCAAAATCACAAATATCCGGGCTGCCGACGCTTATCACCTGCGCCTGCGGGAATGAAACAGCGAAAAACTTACCGATTTCGCCCATAGAAATCGGGTTATCACCCACGCCATGAAATAATAAAATCAGCTGGTTAGCGATTTCTTCCGGCTGCTGGACGATAATTTGTTCTGAGCTCATTGCTCTCTCCCGTTGTCATTTAATGAGTTCACTATACGCCGCCCGCCGGTCAGTGAAATCGGGTTTTATTGAACGAGTCTTTCCATTTTTTGCAATGAAACCGCTGATTTATTCAGCCATTCCCGCGGCTTTCAGCGCCTGTCGTGTCTCCTCACGCCAGCGCGAAACCAGCGCTTTACGGCCGGAAAGCTTCAGCGACATGACGACTTGCGCGACACTTTGCCCCTGTTGCAGATGCGCACGCAACGCCGTCAGTGGCAAAGTGCTGTGCAACAGCACGCGACTGAGCGCCGGTAAACTGCTTTCCAGCGGACGATGGGCGAACGCAAATCCGTTCAGCTCGCGCCAGTCGGCATCATCGGGTTGCGTATCCGCAGTGGTGCCGAGCGGCAGGGTTAAATCCATCTGAGGCGCCAGCCAGCGCCAGTCACGGTCAAGCTGATGCACGGCTCTGTCCGCCAGTGCCTGCCCCGCCACGCTCAGCGGTAATATCGCCATTGCGGCATAACAGCCGCTGCTGGCTTCTTTCTGCATACTGACGCGCACCAGCCGGAATCCGGCCTGTTGCCACAATGCCGCCAGCGCCGTGGTGTAACCAAAACTGACGGACAGAAAATCCAGCCCCGCCTGCTGCGCCTGCTGTTTCTGCGCTGCTAACAAATCACGGGCAATACCCTGACGGCGAAACGCGGGATGTACCGCAATCCGGCTGACACGCCGTGAACGCATAACGGCAGCCTCGGGGAAACCCGCGTGCGCGGCGAGAGACTGCGCCACCAGATTGCCGCGCGGACGTCGCCTGCCCGCCCAGACTTCCTGCGCCAGTTCAGCACTCAGCCCGCCTTCATCCACCAGCCATAACGCGCCGGTCAGGGTGTTTTTCTGTCGTGACGCGCTGAATGTCATGCCCGGCGCATCCAGCAAACGCCGCAGATCCAGCGGCGACGTGCGGTAGTGCGCGCTGGTCAGCAGGCCGTAGAATTCCTCTAACAGCGCCGGTTCACTCAGCCAGTCGTCGGCATCAATGGAGAAAATTTCTGATGTGCCGCCCGTCTGTTCTGCTACAGGCAAATGCTCGTCAAACAACAATAACTGACTGATAAACGGCTCAAGCGTGTCGGATGATGACCAGCGGATCGGGGAATTCAGACGCAGGTCATGCCACCGCGGCAGGGACGCACAGAATTTAAGTAAGAACCCGCGTCCGGTGCCTTCGTATCCCTGAACCGTAGTGGTCAGTAACACACGCGGAAAAGCCGCGATAATTTCCGAAAGCATCGGCGTCGGAATTGCTGCCGCTTCGTCGATAATCAGCCAGTCAATGTCCGTTACCGCGCCTTCGCGGCATAATGAAAGCAACGCATCCGGCGCGATAAAGCGGGCAGACTCTGTTTGATGATTGAGAATCTGGCTGGCTGAGGCTTTCGCCGGTGCGGTTACCCAACAGGTGCCCGGCCACTGTCTGGCAAGCATTCCCGCCAGCGTCGATTTGCCACGGCCACGGGCAGCCGTCAGCACCCATACGCCGGACTGAGCCTGCATCAGTTGTTGTAAAATCTGCGATTGTTCAGCGGTGGGCTGACCGTCGGGTGGCAGCCAGTCGGGTGCTGCTGGCAGCGGGGGGATATCAAAAGGCTGATCCTGCTGGCAAACCGTAATGTTGCGATCTTGTTCGAGTAAAGACCGGAAACGGCGGATGAAACGCGGCGTCGGGATCGCCTGCGGTTGTTCGCTCCAGCGCAGGCTGTCCGCGTCCGGCGTGTCAGGCCAGGCGTTCCATTCCGGTATTAGCAGAATCAGCCAGCTTCCGGCTTTCAATGTGCCGGAAAATACCGCCAGCGCCTCGGTATTGAGGCCATAACGCGCATCAAACACACCGTGAAAAATGTCCTGTCCGAGCAGCGTCTGCGCCGCTGAAGGCGGGCAGGATGTGACGCCATCAGGCGGTGAATCACTCAGCCACAGCCAGTCACCGGCACTTTGGGCAGCGAACAGAACAGCCTGTTGTTCACACCACTGCGTCCCGCCACTGAACACCAGCAAACGCCGGACACCCAGCCGCTGCATCTGCTGCTGTAGCAACGTCGCAGACATGTCAGGTTTTCCCGACAATCATCGATAACAGACCGGCAGCAATCAGCGGCCCGACCGGTACGCCTTTAAACAACGCCACGCCCAGCACGGTGCCGACTAACAGGCCAGCCACCAGATGCGGCTGCGTGCCCATCAGCGTCAGGCCACGTCCGCCAAGCCACGACACCAGCACACCCACCAGAATGGCGACAATAGATTTCCAATGGAGGAAAGAATGCACCATGGTGCTGGCGCTGATTTTTCCGCTGGCAATCGGCGCCATCACGCCAATGGTCAGAATAATAATGCCGATAGTCAGGCCGTATTTTTCTATCCACGGAAAAAAACTGTTCAGTGGCGTAATACGCACCGTGAGGAGGAAGAACATTGCGATGGTGACGGCGCTGTTGTGGCTGATAATGCCCAGACCAGCGAAAACAAGTAAGATCAATAGGGTTGGATCGAGAAAAGCCATGGCATTCCCAGCGGTTCAACATGAAAATGAAAGAGAGGCCCGGGGAGCCTCTCTGGATCGGTCATTGATTATTGAACAGTTTTTAGCAGCAGACCAGCGCTTCCTGCCACTTAATCAGCGGCTGGCAAAGGTATTACACTGGTCCGGATTACCGGTATCGAAGCCGCGTTTGAACCAGGTATAACGCTGCTGGGAAGTACCGTGAGTGAAGCTGTCCGGCACCACGCGCCCCTGACTTTGCTGTTGCAACCGGTCATCGCCGATGGCCTGCGCGGCATCCAGCGCTTCTTTCAGATCGCCCTCTTCGAGAACATTTTGCTGCTGCATCGCGTGTCCCCAGACACCGGCGTAACAGTCAGCCTGTAATTCCATTTTCACCGACAACTGATTTATCACAGTCTGCGACGCGCCCTGCTGCATCTCGCGAACCTTGCGTTCGGTGCCCAGCAAATTCTGCACATGGTGGCCGACTTCGTGCGCCACCACATAGCCCTGCGCAAAATCACCGCCCGCGCCGAGTTTGTTCTGCAATTCCTGATAGAACGACAGATCGATATACACCGTGCTGTCCGCCGGACAATAGAACGGCCCCATCACTGACTGGCCGGTGCCACAACCGGTGCGGGTCGCGCCGCGATACATCACCAGTTTGGGTTCACGATAAGTCATGCCCTGCCGCTGGAAAATCTCTTTCCAGGTGTCTTCCGTCGAAGCGAGGATCACCGAGGTGAATTTTGCCTGCTCGTCATCTTTCGGGCTGATGGATTGTGACTGTGTTTGCTGCTGCATGCCGCCGGACTGACCGCCGTCAATCAGCGGAGTGAGGTCGATACCGTAATAACCAGCAACCAGCACCACGATGATAATCACAATGCCGCTTTTGCCACGGATCGGCAGGCGCATTCCTCCGCCGCCTAGACCGCCGCCGTTAGATCCCTGTCCGCGTCTGTCTTCTACATTGTCGCTTTCGCGACGCCCTTGCCAACGCATAGATACCTCCAACCTGTTTTTTTAAGACTAGCCAGCACACGCAGTTAATACCATCTGCGAAAGGACGTAAGTTTAGTGGCGGAGGAATTAAATGAAAGGAATCAGTGTTAAAACAGGAAAATTAAATGCAGGAAAGAGAACGGGTGACGGAGGCCATCACCCGTTTAGTGCATACCGCGTAAACGATTGCGTAGTCTGGCTAAAAAAATAACGTGCAGCTTAGTCCAGTTTCACACCGATACGGTGAGCGACTTCTTCGTAAGCTTCGATCAGGCCACCCAGGCTCTGGCGGTAACGGTCTTTGTCCATTTTGTTCAGGGTTTCTTTATCCCACAGGCGGCTGCCGTCAGGAGAGAACTCATCACCGAGCACCACTTCCCCGTTGAACAGACCGAATTCCAGTTTGAAGTCGACCAGGATCAGACCGGCATCATCAAACAATTTGCTCAGCACGTCGTTGGCTTTGTAGCTCAGCTCTTTCATGCGCGCGAGGTTTTCTTCGTTCACCCAGCCAAACGTCTTGCAATACGATTCGTTGATCATCGGGTCGTGCATGGCGTCATTTTTGAGGAACAAATCGAACAACGGTGGGTTCAGTTCCAGACCTTCTTCAATGCCCAGACGTTTTACCAGCGAACCAGCAGCACGGTTACGGATCACGCATTCAACCGGGACCATATCCAGTTTTTTCACCAGCACTTCGGTGTCAGACAGCAGGCGTTCCATTTGAGTAGGAATACCGGCTTCTTCCAGCTTAGCCATGATGAAATGGTTAAATTTGTTGTTAACCATGCCTTTACGGTCGAACTGCTCAATACGCTGACCATCCAGTGCTGACGTATCGTTACGGAACTCCAGTACCAGAAGGTCCGGGTTTTCGGTGGTGTAGACGGTTTTCGCCTTGCCGCGATACAACTCAGCTAACTTTTGCATCTTTACTTACTCCAGTGGAAAAAACAGATGTAAAAAGGGGCCGGAGCCCCTTGGTATTATTTTGCGCTACTCTGGCTAAACGCGGCCTGCATGACCGCCACCATCGCATCGTTCTGCGACTGGCTGAGAGCATGTCCTTTCGGATCAAGGAACTGCAAACTACTACGGTTGTCGAGGTCGCCAACCTGAAGTTTGTAATCACCGGAAGTCAGCCCCGGATCTTTCGCACCCAGTGTCTGCCACGCATCGTCATTCAGCGGTTTGTAGGTCACAGACAATGTGCCTTGCGGACGGCTGCTGTCGGTCACTTTCATGCCGACTTTTGTCAGGGCATTTGGCAGGCGATCCCACACAACACCGTAGCTCTCACGAACAATCAGCACCGGCAGGCCGGTATCATCTGCACCGCTCTGAACATCAATCTCACCAACACGACGGTTGTCGAGGCGTGCCTGAGTATCCTGCTGCACTTTATCCAGGCTCGCCGTGATGGCGTTCATCATCTGGCTGTTGTAACGCTGGATTTCAGCAGAAGAGGTCACAGGTTTATCCTGTTGTTTCAGCTCAAGCGTTTTCACCGTCAGCGCTAACTGGTAACTCTGCTGTTTCACGCTGATCTGATAACGCCCCTGATACTGGAAGTCTTCATCCGCACGATTCCAGTCAACGAAATCGGTGGTCAGTGTCTGGTTAGCATCATCACGGTTGGCAATTTTGAAATTATTTTGCTCAACCGCTTTCACGACGTTATTCCACAGATCACGGTTCTGCGCGGTATTTTCCAGCAACACGGTGCTGCTGTTGCCAGAGAATTGCGTCTGGGAACCGCTCAGCAGCGCCAGTGGCTGGGATGGTGGACGGATGTCGAGCTGTTTGCCCACGGCGCCCTGCATTGATCCTGCCTGAACTTCATACGTTCCGTTCTGCACGGGAAGAATCATCCCGACCGGCGCTTTCAGCTCATGCAGACCTGACGCATCCAGGTAGGCTTCATCGCCACTTACCTGGCGTTTGTAACGTTGATCGCTTGAACAGGCGGCCAGCAGCATGATCAGGGAAACCCCGACCACTTTTGCTACGGCCGTTTTCTGCAATCGGGTCATCTGGAAACTGTTCTTGTCAAATAAAGAGGCCATCAAATCTTCCTAAGAGTTACAGCAAACCGGCGCTTTTTAATGCTTCTTCCACGACCGGACGGGCAGCATCTGTTAACGGCGTCATAGGCAGACGCATCGTATCGGTTGCCATCAACCCCAGTGCCTTACAGGCCCATTTCACCGGGATTGGGTTTGCTTCTACAAACAAATTCTGATGCAAAGGCATCAGGCGCTGATTCAGGCGACGCGCTTCGGCAAAGTTGCCAAGCGCTGCCAGCTCACAAAGTTGGGCCATTTCACGGGCAGCTACGTTAGCCGTGACGGAAATAACGCCCTTACCACCGAGTTGCATAAAGTCCAGACCGCTGGCGTCATCGCCGCTCAGCAAAATGAAATCTTCATCATCAACCAGCACTTGGATCTGACTAACCCGACTTAAGTTCCCTGTTGCTTCTTTAACAGCAACAATATTCTTCAATTTTGCTAAACGCGCGATAGTCTGCGGCAACATATCGCAGCCGGTACGTGAAGGCACGTTGTAGAGAATTTGCGGCAAAGAGGTATTTTCAGCGATGGCTTTGAAGTGCTGATACAGACCTTCCTGCGTCGGACGGTTGTAATAAGGGGTGACTGTCAGGCAACCAACAACGCCACTTTTTTCAAAACGTTGCGTAAGAGAAATCGCTTCAGCAGTCGCGTTTGCGCCCGTGCCTGCGATAACAGGGATGCGTCCATCAGCCAGTTCCAGCGTCTGTAAGACCACGTCACCGTGCTCTTCATGGCTCAACGTGGCCGACTCGCCGGTCGTGCCAACGGAAACGATCGCCGCAGTACCACTGGACACATGATAATCAATCAGTTTTTTCAGACTCGCGCGATCGACAGCACCTTTGGTGTCCATCGGCGTAACCAGTGCAACAATACTTCCCGTAAACATTGACCTTCCCCTCCACAAACAGGTCACTCATGGTACTTTTGACACCACTGCAAAAGCAAGCAATCAACGAGCGGTAACCGCTTGTCCGGCGGTTTTTTTTATGTTTACCTTGGGAATACTCCCAAGCACGACAGGAAGACCTATTTTGCCGCAGCCACAACAACATTATCTCGTGATCACCGCCTTAGGCGCTGATCGTCCGGGTATCGTCAACACCATTACCCGTCAGGTCAGCAGCTGCGGCTGTAATATTGAAGACAGCCGTCTGGCGATGCTCGGTGATGAGTTTACGTTTATCATGCTGCTTTCCGGAAGCTGGAACGCGATTACACTGATCGAATCCACCCTGCCGCAAAAAGGCGCAGAGCTGGAATTATTGATCGTGATGAAGCGAACCAGTGCACATGAACGCCAGCCAATGCCTGCTACGGTCTGGGTGAAAGTGGAGGTGAAAGACTCTCCGCATCTGATCGAACGTTTTACCGATTTATTCGATACGCATCAGATGAATATCGCCGAACTTGCCTCAAAAACGCGCCCGGCAGATGCCGCCACGCCGGCGCAGTTATCGATTCAAATAACGGCGCACAGCGCAGCCAATACCGATGCGGCAATTATTGAGCAGGCGTTTCATCAGCTATGTACAGAACTGAAAGCGCAAGGCAGTATTAACGTGGTTAGTTATTCTGAGAATGAAGATAAACTGCAGTAATCGCTAAGAGATATGGAGAAAGACAATGAGCCCACTGAAAGCCGGTGACCCTGCGCCGCAATTTAGTTTGCCCGACCAAGACGGTGAACAAATTAATCTGGCCGACTTCCAGGGACAGAAAGTCCTGGTCTATTTCTATCCTAAAGCCATGACGCCGGGCTGTACCGTACAAGCCTGCGGACTGCGCGATAACATGGATCAGTTAAAAAATGCCGGAGTGGAAGTGCTGGGGATCAGCACCGATAAACCGGAAAAACTGTCGCGTTTTGCTGAGAAAGAGTTGCTGAACTTCACCTTGTTGTCCGATGAAGATCATCAGGTCTGTGAGCAGTTTGGCGTCTGGGGTGAAAAATCCTTTATGGGGAAAACCTACGACGGCATCCATCGCATCAGCTTCCTGCTCGACGGCAATGGCAAAGTCGAGAAAGTGTTCGACGATTTCAAAACCACCAATCACCATGACATCGTCATGGCCTACCTCAACGGTAAATAGCCGACACGGTCAGATTGTGGAGACAAAAAAAGCGCAGACGCGCTTTTTTTATTGGGTGCGGTAAGCAGAAAAATCAGACCGTTTCGTTGAGTGATTCATCCGGCCAGACGTGAACCACGGCTTTGACCAGCGTCGCCAGCGGTATGGCAAAGAACACCCCCCAGAATCCCCACAGACCGCCAAACACCACGACAGAAAGAATAATCACCAGCGGATGCAGGTTAACGGCTTCAGAGAACAACAGCGGCACGATCACATTACCGTCCAGCCCCTGCACCACCAGATAGGCGACGAAAAGCGTCCAGAAATCCGCGCCCAGCCCCCACTGGAACATCGCGACAATCACCACCGGAATGGTCACCAGCATCGCGCCGATATACGGGATCAGAACGGATACGCCGACCAGCACCGCCAGCAGCAGCGAATAATGCAAATCCATCACCCAGAACACCAGATACGTGGCCACTCCGACGATAATCATTTCGAGCACTTTGCCGCGAATATAGTTGGTGACCTGCTGATTCATCTCCACCCAAACCTGTCCGGCCAGCCCGCGATCGCGGGGCAGAACGCGACGCACGGCACTCAGCATCTGCTCTTTATCTTTGAGCAGAAAGAACACCATCATCGGCACCAGAATCAGGTAAATTGCCAGCGTCAGTAAACCGACCAGCGAGGCCAGTGAATATTTCACTACTGACTCACCCAGCCCGGATAATTTGCTGCGCATGTTTTCCGCCATCATATCGATGATGCCCGCATCCACCAGCGCCGGATAACGCTTCGGCAATGTTGCGGCGAAATCATAAAAGCGGTTCAGCATGCTCGGTAAATCGGTCATCAGGTTCACCCCCTGCTGCCAGGTCACCGGGGCAATGACAAACATACCGAGCAGCAAAATACCGGCAAAAATAATCAGCACCACGCTGACCGACAGCGTGCGGGAAAGCCCGACATGTTGCAGACGCACCGTCGGCCATTCCAGCAAATAGGCGAGTACGATCGCCACCAGAAGCGGCGCAAGGATACCATTGAGAAAATAGAGGATGCAGAATCCTGCGACCAGAATCGCCAGCAGCGCGATAGCCTGCGGGTCGGTAAAGCGACGGCGATACCACTGTAATAACATATCCAACATTAATAAAACGCTCCTGTAATTTCGGGTCTGGCATCTACGCGCTGTTCGTTCCCTGCGCGCTCAGACACAAGTAACTATTTAAAAAATTCGTTGTCACACGACTGTAGCTTCGGAGTGTTTTAAACTCTCACGCGGATAGCTACTATAGAGACCAGCGCAGAGAAAAGCGCAAGAAAATAATGGTCTGACTGACTGTCCGCAGAAGAAAGGCTCGCAAAGCTCATCGGTATCGCGGTTAACTTATTGGGAAGCAAATGTTTATGGTCATGCGGTTGAAAAAAAGGGTGATTGCCCTGTGTCTGGGCAGCCTGCTGGCGGGTTCCATACCGCCCGCCGGTGCGGATGACAGTTCATTCTGGTCAACCCCCGTGAGCCCCGTAAAAAGCCCTAACTCGCCGTTAGCCCCGCCGGTGAGCGACCAATTACCGGACATCGGCACGACTGCAGGCGGTACACTCAGTATTAATCAGGAATTACAGATGGGCGATTTTTATGTCCGTCAGATGCGCGCCAGCACGCCGCTGATTAACGATCCGCTGCTCAATCAGTACATCAACGAACTGGGGCAACGGCTGGTGGCGCATGCCTATTCCGTCCGCACGCCATTCCATTTTTTCATCGTCAATAACGATGAGCTGAACGCCTTTGCCTTCTTTGGCGGCAATGTGGTGCTTCACTCATCACTGTTCCGTTATACCGATAACGAAAGCCAGCTGGCGTCGGTCATGGCGCACGAAATTTCCCACGTGACCCAGCGCCATCTGGCGCGTGCGATGGAAGACCAGCAACGTAACGCGCCGCTCACCTGGGTGGGGGCGCTGGGGTCAATTCTACTGGCGATGGCCAGTCCGCAAATGGGCATGGCGGCGCTGACCGGTACACTAGCAGGCACGCAGCAAGGCATGATCAGCTTCACGCAGGGCAATGAGCAGGAAGCTGACCGTATCGGCATTCAGGTCTTACAGCGTTCGGGGTTTGATCCGCAGGCGATGCCCGCCTTCCTGCAAAAACTGGCAGATCAGGCGAGCTACTCAACCCGTCCGCCGGAAATGTTGCTGACGCACCCGTTGCCCGACAGCCGTCTGGCCGATATCCGTAACCGCGCCAACCAGATGCCGCACCCGATTGTGCAATCTTCACAAGATTATACCCTGGCGAAAGTACGCATATTGGGGATGTACGGTTCAGAGAGCTTCCCGCTGAGTGACGACTATCTGCTGAAACTGAGCAATGGCAATATCCGCGAGCAACTGGCGGCAAAATACGGCCATGCACTGCAATTTTATAAAGCCAAAAAATACGATCAGGCGCGGACGATCCTTGAACCGCTGCTGGCTCAGAATCCGGGCAACGAATGGTTACTCGATTTAGCCACCGATAATGATATCGACAGCAAACGTGCGCCGCAGGCGATAGCGCGTCTGGAGCAGGCCGGTGCGGCCAGCAGTGCCAACGCCGTGCTGCAACTCAATCTGGCCAATGCTTATCTCGAAGGCGCGAAACCGGCCAATGCCATGAAAATCCTCAACCGCTATACTTTCAATTATCCGGGTGATCCGAATGGTTGGGATTTGTTGTCTCAGGCCGCCGCGGCACAGGGTTTACGTGCGCAGGAACTGGCTGCCCGTGCGGAAAGCGTGGCATTAGTCGGACGTCTGGATCAGGCGATTGAAATGCTGAGCAATGCCAGCGCATTACAAAAATTAGGCAGTCTGGAACAGGCCCGTTATGACGCACGAATCGACCAGCTTCGTCAGTTGCAGCAACGATTCCGTCAGTATCAGAAAGGCTGATTTCAGTGCCAGAATGGAGAAACTTTTATGCAACACGATGTCGCAATCTATCATAACCCGGCATGCTCGAAGAGCCGTGAAACCCTGAAATTGCTGGAAGCAGAAGGCATTGAACCGCAAGTGATTTTGTATCTGGAAACGCAGCCGTCAGTGGATAAGCTGAAAGAATTGATCGGCCTGCTGGGTTTCAGCTCTGCACGTGAACTGATGCGTAAGGGTGAGCAGATTTATAAAGACATGAATCTGAAGGATACCAGTCTGAGCGAGGACGCGCTGTTACAGGCGATGGCCGATCATCCGCGGCTGATTGAACGTCCGATTGTGGTGGCCAACGGCAAAGCGCGTTTAGGGCGTCCGCCGGAACAGGTCAAAGAGATTTTATAACCCCGCGCTTTCAGTTCGGGTTCAGTGCTAACGAACCCGGACATCCCTTCCTGTCACAACCCGAGAATTTCTTTCACGAACGGGATCGTCAGTTTCCGCTGCGCCGTAATCGAAGCGCGATCGAGCTGATCCAGGGTCATAAACAACGTACGCATTTCCCGATCCAGACGTTTGAGCAGGAAACGGCCCACGTCTTCCGGCAGTTCAAACCCGCGCAGTTTAGCGCGTAGCTGCAATGCCTGAAGTTTTTCTTCATCGGAAAGCGGCTGAAGTTTGTAGATTTGCCCCCAGTCGAGACGGGAAGCCAGATCCGGCAGGCTGAGATTGAGCTGACGCGGAGGTCGATCGCCGGTAATAAACAGGCGCGTACGGCCGGTTTCAAGAATGCGGTTATAGAGATGGAAAACAGCCGCTTCCCATTCATCATCACCGGCAATGCCTTCGATATTATCGATGCACACCAGCGCCAGGTGCTCCATACCGTCCAGCACTTCAGGCACGAAATACGCGCGTTTATCTAATGGCACATAACCGACGGCTTCACCGCGCTGTGATAATTCGGCGCAGGCTGCATGCAGCAAATGGCTGCGGCCGCCGCCCTCGCGTGACCAGAAATAAATATAAGTGCCGTGTTCCTGATGCAATGCGCTCTGAATGGCAGAAAGCAGAGAGGGGTTTTCCCCCGGATAAAAACTGGCAAAGGTTTCATCATCGGGAAGATAAAGTGGCAAAGAAAGCTGTGCCGGCGTATTCAGAAGCACCTCAACCAAAGCGGTATAATGACCGCAGATGTTGTCACGTCAATAAAAGGAACTGCCGAATTCTAGCAAGGATCCGTTGTGAAATGAACTGTGCCCGGTGCAACCGCTTGCGATCCGAGCACCTGACCGGCTGGCAATACACCCGCCGGTCAGGGATTCACTTAAAAACGTGCAGATCAGACCGGCGGATTTTCCCGCTCATCTTCAACATCAATGATCTGTTCTTCGCCACGGAAAATCTCGATAACTTTGAACAGCAGACTCAGGAAAATACCCACGATCGTTGCCAGCGCCATGCCTTTCAGCTCTGCGGCACCAATGTGGATTTTCGCGCCGCTGACACCGATGATCAGGATCACTGCGGTCAGGATCAGGTTTTGTGCTTTATTGTAATCCACTTTCGATTCAATCAGCACGCGGATACCGGATGCACCAATCACACCATAAAGCAGCAATGAAACGCCGCCCATCACCGGCACCGGCACGGCCTGGATGGCTGCCGCCAGTTTGCCGATACAGGAAAGCAGAATAGCCAGAATGGCCGCGCCGCCAATAACCCAGGTGCTGTATACCTTGGTGATGGCCATGACGCCGATGTTTTCACCGTACGTGGTATTTGGCGTTGAGCCGAAGAAACCGGACAACACGGTCGACAAACCGTTTGCCAGCATCGAACGGTGCAGGCCCGGATCACGCAGTAAATCTTTCTTCACAATGTTTGCCGTCACAACCAGATGCCCGACGTGTTCGGCAATAACCACCAGCGCCGCAGGCAGGATCGTGAGGATGGCGACCCATTCAAAACGTGGCGTATAGAAGGTTGGCAGYGCGAACCAGTGCGCATTCTCGATCGTTGAGACATCCACCACCCCCATAAAGAACGACAGTGCATAACCCACCAGCACGCCGATCAGGATCGGGATAATCGCCAGGAAACCACGGAACAGCACGGACCCCAGAATGGTCACAGACAGTGTCACCAGCGAAATGGTAATGGTGGTGGAATCCACCGCCGCGCCCTCGGCAGGTAACAGACCCGCCATATTCGCCGCCACGCCCGCGAGTTCCAGTCCGATGACGGCAACGATTGCGCCCATCGCCGCAGGCGGGAATATCACGTTAATCCAGCCAATTCCGGCTTTCTTAACAATCAGCGCCACCAGGCAGAACAACAGCCCGCAGGCAATAAAACCACCGAGCGCCACCTCATACCCCATCGGTAACAGCAACAGCACCGGGGAAATAAACGCGAAGCTCGAGCCAAGGTAAGCCGGTATTTTCCCTTTACAGACAAATAAATACAGCAAAGTCCCTATGCCATTGAACAGCAGCACCGTTGCCGGGTTGATCTTAAACAGAATGGGCACCAGAACGGTGGCACCAAACATGGCAAACAGATGCTGGAAACTCAGGGGAATCGTCTGCAGCAATGGCGGACGTTCGCTTACCCCGATGACACGACGGGTCATGAATGTGATCCTCTCAATGGTGTGATGTTGTGTAAAACTTCCTGGTTAACTCAATACTTTGCTCTAAATAATTCGGGTTGCGGGAAGGCGRCAAGCCCGTGAGTCCCCGGGAGCATAGATAACTATGTGACCGGGGTGAACGGGCGCAGCCAACGCATCTGCAGCCTGAAGTATGACGAGCAAAAAAAAGCCGACTGATTAGTCGGCTAAACGCTTATTTACTTCGTACCAAATATCTTGTCGCCCGCATCGCCGAGCCCCGGGATGATGTAGCCTTTATCGTTGAGTCCCTGATCCACCGAGGCGGTGTACAACTCAACGTCCGGGTGTGCGGCTTCGAGAGCGGCGATCCCTTCAGGCGCGGCAACCAGCACCAGCACTTTAATGCTCTGGCAGCCGGCTTTTTTCAGCAGGTCGATGGTGGCAATCATAGACCCCCCCGTCGCCAGCATCGGATCAACCACCAGTGCCAGACGTTCTTCAATGTTAGAAACCAGTTTCTGAAAATACGGCACAGGCTTGAGGGTTTCTTCATCACGGTACACGCCGACCACACTGATACGCGCACTCGGAACGTGTTCCAGTACGCCTTCCATCATGCCCAGACCGGCACGCAGGATAGGCACTACGGTAATTTTCTTGCCTTTAATCTGATCGATTTCAACCGGGCCATTCCAGCCTTCGATCGTCACTTTTTCAGTTTCTAAATCAGCAGTCGCTTCATACGTCAGCAGACTTCCCACCTCAGAAGCCAGTTCGCGAAAACGTTTCGTGCTGATGTCGTTTTCACGCATCAGGCCCAGCTTGTGTTTCACCAGCGGGTGTTTCACCTCGACGATCTTCATTATTTATTCTCCTAAGGTGGTTGAGCTGCAAAAAAAAATCGCGAGATTATAACGCCATTTTTTTTGAACGCCATACCAAATAGCCTGATCTGGATCATCAGTAACCCGGTTAGAGTATAGACAGCCTAAAACTCATCATCGAATAAGGCGCTCGCAAACGTTTGCTTCCACTGTTAGAATTGCCCCGCTTTATTCTTCAACCACCAACCCAAACCGCCGTGGGGACTTCGCAGTGACCGACAAAACCTCTCTCAGCTATAAAGACGCAGGCGTAGATATCGATGCCGGTAACGCATTGGTAGACCGCATTAAAGGTGTAGTAAAACAGACTCGCCGCCCTGAAGTGATGGGTGGACTGGGCGGTTTTGGTGCCCTCTGCGCGCTGCCGCAAAAATATCGTGAACCCGTACTGGTTTCGGGTACCGACGGCGTTGGCACCAAGCTGCGTCTGGCGATGGATTTGAAACGCCATGATACTATCGGTATCGATCTGGTCGCGATGTGCGTCAACGATTTAATCGTTCAGGGCGCTGAACCGCTGTTCTTCCTCGACTATTACGCCACCGGCAAACTGGACGTCGATACTGCCGCCAGCGTGATCACCGGTATCGCAGAAGGCTGTAAACAGTCTGGCTGTGCGTTAGTCGGTGGTGAAACCGCTGAAATGCCGGGCATGTATCACGGCGAAGATTACGACGTGGCAGGCTTCTGCGTGGGTGTGGTGGAAAAATCAGAAATCATCGACGGCAGCAAAGTGGCTGACGGGGATGTGCTGATCGGCCTGGCCGCCAGTGGCCCGCATTCCAACGGTTATTCTCTGGTGCGCAAAATTCTGGAAGTCAGTAAGACTGACCCGGAAACCACCGATCTGGCAGGCAAACCGCTGGCCGATCACCTGCTCGCACCAACCAAAATTTACGTGAAATCGATTCTGAACCTGATCGAAAACGTGGATGTTCACGGCATCGTCCATCTGACCGGTGGCGGCTTCTGGGAAAATATCCCACGTGTATTGCCGGACAACACGCAGGTGATTATCGACGAATCAAGCTGGCATTGGCCGGATGTCTTCACCTGGCTGCAAACCGCCGGTAATGTCAGCCGTCACGAAATGTACCGCACCTTTAACTGTGGTGTGGGCATGCTGGTGGCACTTCCGGCAGAACTGGCCGATCAGGCGATTGCATTACTGAACGATAATGGCGAAAAAGCGTGGAAAATTGGCTACATTAAAGCCTCTGACTCCGCTGAACGCGTGGTTATTGAATAAAACCAGTAAATCAACTGACTGAAGACGGGTAGCAAAATGAAAAGGATTGTGGTTCTGGTATCGGGCGAGGGGAGCAATTTACAGGCCCTGATTGATGCCTGCCAGCAGGGACGAATTAACGCAACACTCAGTGCGGTCTTCAGCAATAAAGCAGCTGCATACGGGCTTGAAAGAGCCCGTTTAGCCGGTATTCCCGCGCATGCACTGGATGTTAAGGCTTACCGGGACCGGGCGGAATTTGACGTTGCACTGGCGGATGCCATTGACACTTTCCAGCCTGATCTGGTGGTACTTGCCGGTTATATGCGTATTCTGACCGCTGAATTCGTCCAGCGCTTTGCCGGACGCATGATCAACATCCACCCTTCCCTGCTGCCAAAATATCCGGGTCTGCACACCCACCGTCAGGCCATTGAAAATCAGGATGCGGAACACGGTACGTCCGTGCATTTTGTGACTGAAGAACTCGATGGCGGTCCGGTGATTTTACAGGCCAAAGTCCCGGTGTTTGCTGACGATACAGAAGAAGAGCTGATTGCCCGCATACAAACGCAGGAACACAGCATTTATCCGCTGGTCGTCAGCTGGTTCGTTGACGGACGTTTGTCGCTGCAAAAGGGTCAGGCGCTGCTGGATAACAATCCGCTTTCTGAACGCGGATATGCAGAAGATTAATCTACCACTGCATCATGATTTCACTATAAACCGGCCATGCGCCGGTTTTTTATTTTCCGTCATTTGACATTTGTTTACATTTCGTCCGATATAATGCACATCCCGGCGCACGTTTAAACGTCGTTTGTGCGCCGACCTTCATCGGAAACACGGTTGTTTCCGATTTCATATTTACGAAGGTTACCCTCATAAAACGGCTTTTATAGTTGAGGAACACCCCATGTTTAGCCATAACAGCGTCAGATTACGTCCACTGGAAAAGGACGACCTGTCGTTTGTTCATCGTCTTGATAATAACGCCAGCATCATGCGTTACTGGTTTGAAGAACCTTACGAGGCTTTCGTCGAACTGACCGACTTGTATCACAAGCATATTCACGACCAAAGCGAACGCCGCTTTATTATTGAATACGAAAGCGGACCGGTCGGCCTGGTCGAGCTGGTGGAAATTAATCATATTCACCGCCGCGCGGAATTTCAGATCATCATCGATCCGCAGCATCAGGGCAAAGGCTTTGCCGGTGACGCTGTCCGTCTGGCGATGGATTATGCCTTCTCCGTTCTTAACCTCTACAAACTGTATTTAATCGTGGATAAAGAAAATAAAAAGGCGATCCACATTTACAGCAAATTAGGCTTCGAGCTTGAAGGTGAACTGAAACAGGAATTCTTTGTGAACGGCGAATATCGCAGCGCCATCCGCATGTGTATTTTCCAGCCGCAGTTTCTGGCGAAATACAAAACCAAGCCTGTTCAGGTCAAACCGGAATCCCTGATTGGCGCCAGCGCGGTTTAATTCCACCGCGACATAAATCGGTAAAAGAATGACCGGTGAAGGATACAAATGTCCTTCATCGGTAACACTTTTCTCTCTTTTGACTCCCCGTTAAAGACTCTCCTGAAATCATCCCTTGTTATGTTGGACTTTCCTGTCAATCTTTCGCAATATTGATAGTAGACACTAGGCCCCTCTCACAGATGACTTCCTGCTGCGCTGGCTGCTTAAAAGGCGGGCAACACGAAGAATATGTTGAGCTACATTGCGGTGTTTTCAGGCAAATTTGCCTGTATGGGCCAGGTTGCAAGCTAAATGAACGGAGTGAAAATGGGTCAGGAAAAGCTTTATATCGAGAAAGAACTAAGCTGGCTGTCCTTCAATGAGCGCGTGTTGCAGGAAGCGGCTGACAAAAGCAATCCCCTGATCGAACGGATGCGTTTTTTAGGGATCTACTCCAATAACCTGGATGAGTTTTATAAAGTCCGTTTTGCCGATTTAAAACGACGGATCCTCATCAGTGAAGAACAAGGTTTTCTGGGCGCGTCCCGTCATTTGCTGAAAAAAATTCAGGCGAAGGTGCTGCGCATTGATCAGGAATTCGACAGTCTTTACAACGATTTGCTTCTGGAAATGGCGCGTAATCAGATCTTCCTGATTAACGAACGCCAGGTTTCTGAAAACCAGCAAGCCTGGCTGCGTCAGTACTTCAAACATCAGCTGCGCCAGTACATCACACCGATTCTGATTAACCACGATACCAATCTGGTGCAATTCCTCAAAGACGATTACACCTATCTGGCAGTGGAAATTATCCGTGGCGAAGAGATCCATTACGCGCTGCTGGAAATCCCGTCCGATAAAGTGCCGCGTTTCGTTAACCTGCCGCCGGAAGCACCACGCCGTCGTAAGCCGATGATCCTGCTGGATAACATCCTGCGTTATTGTCTGGATGATATTTTCAAAGGCTTCTTCGATTACGATGCACTGAACGCGTACTCCATGAAAATGACCCGTGACGCCGAATATGATCTGGTCACGGAAATGGAATCGAGCCTGCTTGAGCTGATGTCATCAAGCCTGAAACAGCGTCTGACCGCCGAACCGGTACGTTTCGTTTATCAGCGTGATATGCCGGATGAAATGGTCGAACTGCTGCGCGGTAAACTTGGCATCTCCAATTATGATTCGGTGATTGCCGGTGGCCGTTATCACAATTTTAAAGATTTCATCGGCTTCCCGAACGTCGGCAAAGCCAATCTGGTCAACCGTCCGCTGCCACGTCTGCGCCATTTGTGGTTCGATAAATTCCGCAACGGCTTTGCGGCGATCCGCGAGCAAGACGTGCTGCTGTATTATCCGTACCACACGTTTGAGCACGTACTGGAACTGTTGCGTCAGGCATCGTTCGATCCGAACGTGCTGTCGATAAAAATCAATATTTACCGCGTGGCGAAAGATTCCCGCATTATCGAATCGATGATCCACGCCGCGCACAACGGTAAGAAAGTCACTGTTGTCGTCGAACTGCAGGCGCGCTTCGATGAAGAAGCCAATATTCACTGGGCGAAACGTCTGACTGAAGCCGGTGTGCACGTTATTTTCTCTGCGCCGGGCCTGAAAATACACGCAAAACTCTTTCTTATTTCCCGACGCGAAGGCGACGAGATTGTCCGCTATGCTCATATCGGGACCGGTAACTTTAACGAGAAAACGGCGCGCCTTTATACCGACTATTCACTGCTCACCGCCGATGCGAGGATCACCAACGAGGTCCGCCGCGTCTTCAACTTTATTGAAAACCCTTACCGCCCGGTGTCGTTCGAGCATCTGATGGTGTCACCGCAAAACTCGCGCGACATGCTTTACCGTTTGATCGACCGTGAAATTGCCAACGTTCAGGCGGGCGGAACAGGCGGAATTACGCTAAAAATCAATAATCTGGTGGATAAAGGGCTGATAGACCGCCTCTACGTCGCGTCTAACGTCGGGGTGAAAATCCGTCTGCTGATCCGCGGGATGTGTTCTCTGGTGCCGAATTTACCCGGCTTTAGCGAAAACATTCAGGTTACCAGCATCATTGACCGCTATCTGGAACACGATCGCGTGTATGTCTTTGAAAATGGCGGCGATTCCAAAGTCTTCCTGTCTTCAGCCGACTGGATGACGCGTAATATTGATTATCGTATTGAAGTGGCCGTCGCCCTGCTCGATCCGCGTTTGAAACAGCGCGTTCTGGATATCCTTGAACTGCTGTTTAGTGACACAGTAAAAGCCAGAGTGATTGATAAAGAACTGAGCAACCGGTATGTTCCACGCGGAAATCGCCGCAAAGTCCGTGCGCAACTGGCGATTTATGAATATCTGAAAGAGCTGGAACAACAAAGTCAGCAAGCCTGAACCCCTGGAGCGTTACACAACTATGCCCCTTAAAAGCAGCCCACTGAATGCCAAGCCACAGGAAATTGCGGCGATTGATCTCGGGTCGAACAGTTTCCATATGGTCATTGCACGCGTCGTTAACGGCGCGCTGCAGGTCCTGGGACGCCTGAAACAGCGCGTCCATCTGGCCGATGGTCTCGACAGTAAAAATGTGCTCAGTGAAGAAGCCATTCAACGCGGGCTGGATTGCCTGGCTTTATTCGCCGAACGCCTGCAGGGTTTTCCGGAAAATAACGTCACTATCGTCGGTACACATACGCTGCGTCAGGCAGTGAACGCCGAGGAATTTCTCAAGCGTGCCAAAGAAGTCATCCCCTACCCGATTGAAATTATTTCCGGGCAGGAAGAAGCACGACTTATTTTTATGGGTGTTGAACATACGCAGCCTGAAAAAGGCCGCAAGCTGGTGGTCGATATCGGTGGCGGTTCAACAGAACTGGTCATCGGAGAGGACTTCGAGCCGTTGCTGGCCGAAAGCCGCCGTATGGGCTGTGTCAGTTTTGCGCAGATGTTTTTCCCCAATGGCGAAATCAGCCGCAGTAACTTCAAACGTGCCCAGCTCGCTGCTGCGCAAAAGCTGGAAACCCTGGCGTGGCAGTACCGCCTGCAGGGCTGGCAGTATGCTTTGGGTGCCTCCGGCAGTATTAAAGCGGCACACGAAGTGCTGGTCGCGATGGGCGAAAAAGACGGCTTAATTACCCCTGAACGGCTGGAAATGCTGTCCGAAGCGGTACTGAACTTTAAACATTTCAGTGCCCTGGATTTACCAGGCTTATCGGAAGACAGGCAATCGGTGTTCGTGCCGGGGCTTGCCATTCTGCGCGGTGTGTTCGATGCGCTGGCGATCAAAGAGCTGCGTCTTTCTGACGGCGCACTGCGTGAAGGTGTGCTGTATGAAATGGAAGGCCGTTTCCGTCATCAGGATATCCGTACCCGTACTGCCAAAAGTCTGGCTGAGCATTACAACATTGACCGTGAACAGGCGCGCCGTGTGCTGGATACCACAGAGCAATTGTATGCCCAGTGGCTGGCGCAAAATACCAAACTGGTGCAGCCACAGCTGGAATCACTGTTGAAATTCAGCGCCATGTTGCATGAAGTCGGTCTGAGCATTAACCACACCGGCATGCACCGCCATTCCTCGTATATCCTGCAAAATACCAACTTGCCGGGTTTCAACCAGGAACAGCAAACGCTGCTGGCCACACTGGTCCGCTTCCACCGAAAAGCCATCAAGCTGGAAGAACTGCCGCGCCTGAATCTGTTCAAGAAGAAACACTACATTCCGCTGATCCAGCTTCTGCGTCTAGGGGCGTTGCTCAACAATCAGCGTCAGTCAACGACAACGCCTGAATCCCTGCGGTTATCTACCGATGATAATCACTGGACGCTGCGTTTCCCGGCCGGATATCTGGCTCAGAACAACCTGGTTCAGCTGGATTTCGAAAGAGAACAGAGTTACTGGGATGACGTGACAGGCTGGAAACTGATGCTTGAGGAAGAAGACGGTATTGTGAAAAACTAACCGTTTCGCTGCAATAAAAGAGCCCTCTGGCATCTGATGCGCAGAGGGCTTTTTCTTTCCGGACATCGCTCAATGTCAGACGTTCGGGAATTCCAGTAGTTTGTTTAACGGTTGCGGTTTACCCACCAGATAACCCTGCATGTAATCCACACCCAGCTCGTGCAACGCGATTTTCTGTTCTTCAGTTTCCACATACTCCGCCACAATCGACAGATGCTTCATGCGCGCCACCTGACAGATTGACTGCACAATGTAGGCGTCCAGCGAATCAGTGAGCATATTGCGCACGAAGCTGCCGTCAATTTTCAGGATATCGGCCTGAATAGCCTTCAGACGACCGTAACTGGCGTAGCCCGTACCGAAGTCATCAATCGCAATGCGGCAACCGTAGGAACGCAATTCCCGCATCGCCAGGTCGGCATATTTCATGTTCTGCAGCAGATGGGATTCGGTCACTTCCAGCACGATCTGGAACGGTTCTACCTCATATTCCAGCATCAGCGTTTTAAAATCGCGGCTAAAGGTCGGGCGGCACAGCGTCGAGGGCGTGAAATTCACCGCAAAGCGCAGACTCGGCAAACGAACACGGTTCTGATTAATAAACATCAGTGTATGTTTCAGCACCCACATATCCAGCTGATACGACAAACCGAACTCATGCACCACCGGCAGGAATTTATCCGGTGTGATCAGCGTTCCTTCTGCGCTGTCAGACAGACGCAGCAGGATTTCATGATAACTGTCGCCACGCACCCCGAAGATCGGTTGCGCCATCAGCACAAAGCGATCGTCATCCAGTGCCCGCTGAATTTTATGCAGCATGTCGACTTTTTCTCTGATCTCCAGTTGTACCTGACTGTGGTCGTTTTTATTGGATTCCGGCTGCCCGGTGGTCAGGGAAACTTCAGCAATACCGCTCAGTTCGCCCAGCAAAATCGGCAGATGTTCCACTGGCGAATACACGGTACAGTACGATAAGCCTATATTGGGATGCAGCGGCAAGCCGTTCCAGATCAGGCGGAAATCTTCCAGATAGTCATGCAAATTCTGCAATTTTTTATCCGAATATTCGCAGTTAAGCCGCAAGACCAGATCATAACCCGGTAAATGATAAACCCGCTCACCCGGTTGCAGATAAGGCTTCAGCCCGTGGGCCAGTTGTTGTTTAAACTGGATACGCAACTGCATGCCGTAGTTACGGCTCAGCACGTCCATGTCGGAAACACGGATAAAACACAGCATGGAACGCGGATAGCTCGCCAGATCGCGGTTGAAGGCACGCAGGTTTGGCAGACCAAACACCGGATCCTGCAATGCGGCGGCGCTGGATTTTTTCATCAGCAGACGCTGACGTGAGGCGATGGCCGCCATCAGCAACAACGTCATCGTATAGACCAACATCAGGGCGGACACGAACACCAGATTATGAACAAAGCCGTGTTCGGAGATAAACCCCTGATAAAATTCAAATAACACAGTCAGGGTGACGGTCCAGACGATACTGATAAAGTAATAACCGTAGCGCCAGGCTCCAAACAGCAATACCGGAAACAGTAGCGTCAGCGTGTAATCGCTGAGTAAAATCTTCATGAACGGTTCACTCAGCCCCGGCAGGCACAACAACGTGACCATGACCCCCAGAACCGCAAACCACAGCATAATCTCAGCAAACTTCACGCCTGGTGCCATTTCCTGACGCAACCTCGTGCAGACCACACGTAAATAATGCGGCTTGCGGATAATGCGTATCACCAGATAAATCACATGCGAGTTAAGCAGAATACCAAGGACCATCCCCTGTAAATTGACCAGGGTCCTGAGCGTGAAAAAGTCCCGCGTCGCCATGCCGAGATAATCGGGCAGCAATCCGCTTTCAATCACAATTTGCAGCACGATGACTAAGAATAATGTCAGGAAAATCAGCAACCAGCCTACCCGGGCTTTCGCCAGATTCATCAGACCGAGCGGTGCGGACCAGCGACTTCCCGCCTGCCAGCGATAGCCCAGCCAGGCCAGAGACAGCGCGGCGAAATAAATCACCGTCATCAGCATCCCCATCTCGAAGCCAATCCGCAGGTAATAGCGCAGGAAAAGCGTCAGGACGATGCCCGGCAATGCGGCCCAGTCAAATACCATCAGCAACGCGACGCAGGTCGCCATCGGCATATAAATGAGATAAGTACGGCCATCCGGCAGGGAAATCATCGGAGAAAGCCACGAGGTCACCGGGATCAGCACCAGAGCAAAAATCGCAGGAAGGCCCCACCATTTATGGCGCATGTCTTGCCAGGAAAATTTTTTACGCATCAAGTCCATCTAAGTTTTGCGCATGAACTTCATGCTGCAGTGAAGGGTTCAGGGTGTAATAGACATCAGACAGACAGTCCGATGACGATGGCCACAGGTTCCGTCCTCAATTATCGTTGTAAAAACGTCATCTCACAGAAAAAACGCAGAAGAAAAAAGAATACAGCGGAGGCCGGGATATAAATTTTAAAATATGGCTGGATTCTAATGTGACTTATCTTAAATCCCTTGATGCATATCAATAAACACAATCTTTGTGATTTGACAAAAATTCATCTCAGACAAATTCATCGCGTGATGCATGAAATAAAATTTTTTTGGCAATTTCATGCGATCCTTCTTAAGGAGAACGAAAAGTCTTAGGTTTGATGGATTTATACCCCTTTAAACCGCGCGTTTGCCCTTAATCCGATTATCTGGCTGCCTGTTTAGATGTGTTATATATTGTAAACGTTATCATTTGCACACCTTCATTCCTTCACCGGAGCAACGATTTACTTAAGCGATTAAATTATGTCTCGAAAAACCAACATCAGAATGACGAAAATCGTTTTAGCGATAAGCTTCATTATTTTGTTCGGGCGTCTGGTCTACTCCGCTATCGGTGCGTATTCACATCATCAGAATCAAAAACAAACCCGGACCGATACGCAAACTGTGGAGTTACAGGAACAGACTCCGGCAAAAACCTGTACCGGCACGCTGAAAACCTGTCGTTACTCAAAGGACTAAGGATCACAAATGTCTGGTGGAAAACCAAAGAATTACGGCCAGAAACTGGCTGAAAGCCGCAGCAGGATCCTCGATCTCCTTCTGAACACCGATGACCTCGCCGACAGTATTCTGGGCGAGGAACCTGATGTTGATGACGTCACCCGCGCACAACTGATGGACAACACCGCCGAGCTGACCTCGCGGGTACAAAGTCTTCACGCGGCGGACGTTGCGGACGTACTGGAAGCACTGCCGATCCGTGAGCGTCTGGCGTTATGGCGGCTGGTCGAACCCGCTGCACGCGGTAAAGCGCTGGTGGAAGTCTCAGAAACCGTCTGGGACAGTCTGATCGAAGAAATGAGCGATAAGGATTTGCTCAAAACCATGTCACTGCTGGATGTGGACGATCAGGTTTATCTGGCGGAGTATCTGCCCCGCGACCTGATTGGCCGCGTACTGACCTCACTGGATCCCCGCCAGCGAGAGAAAGTCCGCGAAGTGATGAAATTCAGCAAAGAATGCGTTGGCCGTATCATGGATTTCGAGTTGCTGACCGTTCGCCCGGATGTCTCACTGGGCACCGTTCAGCGCTTTCTCCGCTCACGTAAGTCAATTCCGCAGGCAACCGATAAAGTCTTTATTACTGACCGGAAAAATACGCTGCTTGGCGAATTGCCGCTGACCACGATTTTATTGAACGCGCCGCATACGCTGGTTTCCGACGTGATGATCACCGATCTCACCAGTTTTGAACCGGAGGACAAAGCCGAAGACGCCGCCAGCGCGTTCGAACGTTATGACCTGATCACCGCAGCCGTCGTGGATAAAAAAGGTAAACTGATGGGCCGCCTGACGGTGGAAGAAATCGTCGATTTCGTCAATAACGACACCGACAGTAACTTACGCCGCATGGGTGGCTTAAGCCCTGAAGAAGATGTTTTCTCGCCGGTAACCAAAGCCGTGCGTAACCGCTGGGCGTGGCTGGCCATCAATCTGTGTACGGCGTTTGTGGCTTCCCGTGTGATCGGCCTGTTTGAACACACGATTTCGCAGCTCGTTGCGCTGGCCGCGCTGATGCCCATTGTCGCCGGTATCGGCGGAAATACCGGCAATCAGACCATCACCATGATTGTCCGCGGGCTGGCGCTGCACCATGTTCAGCTCGGCAATCTGAAATTCCTGATGTTCAGGGAGCTGGGCGTGGCGCTGATCAACGGCCTCGTCTGGGGCGGATTAATGGGGATTGTCACCTGGCTGCTCTATGGCAACTGGGAGATGGGCGCGGTGATGACGCTGGCGATGGTGCTAAATTTACTGCTGGCCGCGCTGATGGGTGTCGTCATCCCCCTCACCATGGTACGCCTGGGCCGCGACCCTGCGGTCGGATCCAGTGTGATGATTACCGCGCTGACAGACACTGGCGGATTCTTCATTTTCCTCGGCCTTGCCACCATTTTCCTGCTTTAACAAAATGAATTCCGGCTTTCTGGCCGGAAAATTCGTTATCTATTACAGCGTAATGTAGAATTTATATTAATCATTAGCGCTGATTTTCCGGTACTCATTAACCCCTGCCGCAGTTCGCCCTGCGGTAGTGCATTGATAACATTAATCAATAAGTATCACTGCGACTGCCTGCAACGCTCCGTCAGCCAGAAAAAGGTTTTCACCGTGGAAAATAGCAAGCCGCCCTCAACTGGGGCTAATCGGGCAAACTGGACATCCTGCTTACTTTTAGGCATCTCAACCTGCCTGCTGGCCTTTGCCTGTTTGAGTATCATTCAGAAGTCGTCCAGCCTCGCCGGATTGTGGCTACCGACAGCATTGCTGATCCCTGTTTTATTCCACCATCGCTATCGCGACTGGATCCCGCTGCTGTGCGCCGCCGCACTGGGCATCGCGGCATCACATACGATCCTCGGTACGCCCTTCTTTCGCTATCTGCCTTATCTGCTCAACAACCTTATTGAGGCTTCTCTGTGTGCGGATTTATTGCGCAGAATATTGCCGGCGCAGGATCCGCTTTCGGGGCTGAGTTCCTGGATGAAATTCCTTTTCGTCGCGGTGATCTTCTGCCCGCTGGTCAGCGCGTTAATCATGCTGTTGTTTATTCTGCATGTTCATTCTCCGGCAGAATTACAAAGTCGCTTTACCACCTGGTTTATGTCAGAAGCCGTGGCGATCCTCGCGCTCACGCCGCTGGGGCTTATCTACCATCGCGGCTACCTGGTTAAACTGATCACCTCGCCGCGTCTTTTCGGACTGCTTCTGACGTTGATCCTGACGCTGGCGGCCGGTTTTCTGGCCCTGAAATGGCTGCCTTACACTTTCGCCTTTATCACCATTCCGCTGTTATCGGCCGCCATCCGTTTACCCCGTATGGAATCGTTCATCATTTTCCTCTCGATGACACTGATGATTGCGTTACTGCATACCAGCGGCATTATTTCCGTTCAGCCGCACCTGGCGGATCAGCTCCCTCAGGGATTGATTTTCCTGCCGCTGCTATTGATTCTGATGCCTGCGAATGCCATGGCGATGGCAATGCATGCGTTGCGTACTGAAAAATCTCACATCACGCAAAGTGAAAATCGCTTCCGAAACGCCATGGAATATTCCGCAATTGGCATGACGCTGGTATCACCGGAAGGCAAGCTGCTGCAGGTGAACAAAGCCCTGTGTCATCTGCTGGGTTATGAGGCGGAATATCTGACCACCCTGACGTTCCAGGAAATTACCTATCATGAAGATCTGGGCAAAGACCTGGCGCTGTTGCAGCAATTGCTGAACGATGACATCCAGAGTTACACCCTGGAGAAACGTTATCTGCGCCGCAGCGGAGAAGTTATCTGGGCATTCCTCGCCGTATCTCTGGTACGTGATGAACACCATAATCCGATGTATTTCATTTCTCAGATTGAAGATATCAACGAGCTTAAACACACCGAAATGACTAACAAGCGCCTTTCGGAAGCGCTGCATGAAGAAAAAGAGCTGCTGCATATCACGCTGAATTCGATCAATGAAGCGGTGATCTCCACCGACCGGAATATGAATATCACTTTCATGAATCCGGTCGCAGAGAAAATGACTGGCTGGAAAGAACAGCAGGCGCAGGGGCAACCGGTAGGCCGCATCGTGCGCATCAGCAAAGGAGCGGGAGGGCCGCTTATCGACGATCTTTTGCAGTTTGATATCAATGAAAATCTGCACTCTTCCGTTGAGCGTTCGCTGGTTCTGCACGGCCATCACACGGCTTTGTTTGATGTTCAGCTGGCAGTGTCACCGCTGCGCACCCTGAAAGACGAACCGATTGGCATTGTGCTGGTGCTACAGGACGTCAGTAAATCCCGCGAACTGATGCGAAAACTCAGTTACAGCGCCTCTCACGATTTACTCACCGGGTTGTCGAATCGTGGCAGTTTCGAATCGAGCCTGAAAAAAGCGCTGAATCTGACTGCAACGCAACGTCAGCCTCACGGTCTGGCGTTTATCGATCTGGATCATTTTAAAGCGATTAACGACACCGCAGGACATGCTGCAGGGGATGAACTGCTGCGCCAGATCAGCGCACTGATGCAGGAGAACATCCGCAACAGCGACCGGCTGGCAAGGCTGGGCGGCGATGAATTTGCGCTGATCTTATTTGATTGTCCTCAGGAAGAAGGGCTGGCAACGCTGCAGCATCTGGTGGACAAAATCAACGATTTCAAATTTATCTGGGAAGGAAATGCCTACCGGATCGGAGCCAGCGCAGGAATGACGCAAATAAACGATGCGAACATCACCGGCAGCGAATACATGGCGCAAGCGGATATGGCCTGCTACATCGCCAAACACAACGGACGCGGGCGGGTTTATAAATATGAACCGGCGCAAAAAACGGCCACTGCACATACCAGCGGTGCCATCCCCCCTGAAGACCATCAGTCTGGCACAGAAGTGTCACGTTAATCCCCGCCTACGGCGTGCCCGGCTGCCACTCATTATTGAACCACAAATGCAGCGTGGCGTAGGTGCGCCAAGGTTTCCAGACTTCGGCATAGCGGGCTATCTTCGCGGGCGTCATGCCCGGAAAACGCTGTTTAATCAGATAGTCACCGCCGAGAAAAATATCAGGCGCAGACCAGGCGCGCATTGCCACATAACTGGCAGTCCAGTTGCCAATCCCCGGCATCGCCTGCAGCTGTTTTATTCCGTCCTGCACATCGGTGATGTCATCCAGCGGCAAGCGCCCCTCATCCACTGCCTGCGCAATATTAATCAGACACGCTGCACGTTTGGCCTGCACACCAATACCCCGTAAATCGTCTACCGTTAACTGCCCGATGGCCGCTGCAGACGGAAACAAATGCGTCAGCGCGGCAAACGGCGTACGCACCGGTTCGCCCCATTTTTCAGTCAGCCGCGTCGCCAGTGTCGCCGCCATTTTCACGCTCACCAGTTGCCCGAGGATCGCGCGCACCATCAGTTCAAAACGGTTGACGCAGCCCGGCAGGCGTAATCCCGGCGCATTGTCAGCCAGTCCCCCCAGCCCCTCGGCGATAAGCGTGGGTTGCGCGTCCAGATCCAGCAACCGCCGCACCCGGGCAACTATGTTCTCCGTGACCGGCGAAAGCGACGCCGACACTTCCAGCTCAACGCCATTTCGCTCAGGCAACGGACGCAACCGCAACCAGCCGGTCAGCCGTTCGCCGTGGTGCATCACCGCCAGCGTACGCTGGTAATATTCGCCATCCTGCTGTTCAACACCCTGCAATGCACGCGCGCCGAGAAATGCCGTCATCCATTGCCAGTCATACGGAGGCTGATAGGTCAGAAACAGGGTTGTCACAGCATGATCCTTATAAAAATGGCCCCCGGTTGGGAGCCATAATTCAGTATTAAGAACAAAAGAATAGACTATTTTCTACGCCAGGTGGTCCCTGCCGCGCCGTCTTCTAACACGATACCCATTTCATTGAGACGATCGCGCGCTTTATCCGCCATGCCCCAGTCTTTGCTGGCGCGGGCATCGTTACGCTGTTTAATCAACGCTTCGATTTCAGCCACTTCGTCATCGTTATCCGCCTGAGCACCGGATTTCAGGAACTGCTCCGGATCCTGCTCCAGCAGGCCAAGTACGCCTGCAAGTTGCCGCAGTTCCGCTGCCAGACCGTTGGCCGCAGACAGATCTTCCGTTTTCAGACGGTTGATGTCACGTGCCATATCGAACAACACGGAATAAGCTTCCGGTGTGTTGAAATCATCGTCCATAGCCGCACGGAAGCGCGTAACGAAAGCCTCACCACCGGCTGGCGTTGCAGCGGCATCAGTGCCGCGCAGTGCGGTGTACAAACGCTCCATCGAGGTACGCGCCAGTTTCAGGTTCTCTTCGCTGTAGTTTAGCTGGCTGCGATAGTGACCCGACATCAGGAAGTAACGCACGCTTTCAGCGTCATAATATTTCAGCACATCGCGCACGGTGAAGAAGTTATCCAGTGATTTGGACATCTTTTCGCGGTCGATCATCACCATGCCGGAGTGCATCCAGGTATTCACATACGGGCCGTCATGGGCACAGCTTGACTGCGCAATTTCGTTCTCGTGGTGCGGGAACATCAGGTCAGAACCGCCGCCGTGAATATCGAAATGCGCACCGAGCTGTTTGCAGTTCATCGCGGAACATTCGATATGCCAGCCCGGGCGACCTTCGCCCCACGGAGATGTCCAGCTCGGTTCGCCCGGCTTGGACATTTTCCACAGTACGAAATCCATCGGATTGCGTTTCACGTTGGCTTCGACTTCGACGCGCGCACCCGCCTGTAACTGATCCAGATCCTGACGGGACAACAGTCCGTAATCCGGATCACTTTCCACCCAGAACATCACATCACCGTTCGACGCGACATAGGCGTGGTCACGGTCAATCAGCTTCTGCACGATATCGATAATTTCGTGAATGTGCTGCGTGGCGCGCGGTTCGGAGTCCGGCGGCAGAATGTTCAGTGAAGCAAAATCAGCATGCATCTCGGCGATCATACGGTCGGTCAGCGCCATAAACGTTTCGCCATTTTCAGCGGCACGTTTAATGATTTTATCGTCGATATCGGTGATATTGCGCACGTATTTCAGGTCATAACCGAGGTAACGCAGGTAACGCGACACCACGTCGAAAGACACAAAGGTGCGACCGTGGCCGATATGACACAGGTCGTAAACAGTGATCCCACACACGTACATCCCGACTTTACCGGCATGAATTGGCTTGAATTCCTCTTTTTGGCGACTCAGGGTATTAAAAATCTTCAGCATCAGGCTATTCCGTGTGTTGGGCGTAGAAAATGACGTTGGCGCGTTTAAGCGACACTAACGCGTATAATATAACGAAAATGATTTCACCGAAACGGCATAAGGCCGCCGGACGGGCTTTAGTCGTCACAAAGCCGCTGCTGACGGCAACTTTTGAGTTATGGTATAAGAAAAGGCTATAGTAGCCGCTCTTACTAAGAGCACACATCAACATTAGCAGGATGATAATTATGGTCACTTTCCACACCAACCACGGCGACATCGTCATTAAAACTTTCGCTGACAAAGCGCCAGCCACGGTTGAAAACTTCCTGAACTATTGCCGTAAAGGCTTCTACGACAACACAATTTTCCACCGTGTGATTAACGGTTTCATGATCCAGGGCGGCGGTTTTGAGCCAGGCATGAACCAGAAAAACACCGATGCGCCTATCAATAACGAAGCAGACAACGGCCTGAAAAACACCAAAGGCACGCTGGCGATGGCGCGTACCAACGATCCGCATTCCGCCACGGCACAGTTCTTCATCAACGTAACTGACAACGACTTCCTGAACCACAGTGGCAAAAACGCACAGGGTTGGGGCTACTGCGTATTCGCAGAAGTGGTTGAAGGTCAGGACGTGGTTGACGCGATCAAAGCCGTCAAAACCGGCCGCAGCGGTATGCACCAGGACGTTCCAAAAGAAGATGTTGTGATCAAAAGCGTCACAGTCAGCGAATAATCAACGTCGGGATGACCACGTTTTTTATCGCAGATATCCATCTTTGCGCACAGGAACCGGCAATCACTGCCGGTTTTCTGCGTTTTCTACGTGAAGATGCGCCGCAGGCCGACGCCCTGTACATTCTCGGTGACCTGTTCGAAGCCTGGATTGGCGATGATGATCCGCAGCCGCTTCACGCTGAAATCTCGGCGGCCCTAAATCAGTTACACCAGCAAGGTGTGCCCTGCTTCTTCATTCACGGCAACCGCGATTTTCTGCTCGGCAGACGTTTCGCCCGCGACAGCCTGATGACGTTGCTGCCGGAGAAAAAAGTGCTGGAACTGTATGGCCGCCGCGTCCTGATCCTGCACGGTGACACGCTGTGCACCGACGATGTCGCGTATCAGAACTTCCGCAAAAAAGTCCACAATCCGCTGATCCAGAAACTGTTCCTGATGCTGCCGCTGAAATGGCGACTGGGCATTGCTGCCAGAATGCGCGCCAACAGCAAGGCGTCGAATCAGGGCAAATCACTGGAAATTATGGATGTGAACCCGCAGGCGGTGGTCAGCGAAATGCAGATGGCAGGCGTGGAGTGGATGATTCACGGTCACACCCATCGTCCGGCAATTCACGATGTGCCGCTGGAAAATAAAACCGGCCACCGCGTGGTACTCGGCGCATGGCACGAAGAAGGCTCGATGGTGAAAGTCACCGCCGATAACGTCGAGCTGATCAGCTTCCCGTTTTGAGTCACCTCAAAGTTACCCAAAATAATTTGAGTTGCTGGAAGGCGACAAGCTCATGAATCCCTGGGAGCTTAGCTGACTAAGTGACCGGGGTGAATGAGTGCAGTCAACGCATCAGCAGCCCGAAGTATGAAGGGTAACGGGTACGCCTGAATGGAAGCGGAATTGTTCGTCCGGCGTGAGGATCAGTTCCGCTTCAATTCTGCCAAACTCCTCTACCCGCTCACTGATATCCGTTCCGGCATATTGCTCCGCCAGCGCCAGATAATCGGCAAAATGCCGTGATTCTGAACGCAGCAATGAGTTGTAAAAACGCGACAAGGTTTCGTCGAGATGCGGCGCAATTTTGGCAAAACGCTCACAGGATCGCGCTTCTATGTACGCCCCGATAATCAGCCGGTCGACCAGAATATTCAGATCATCGTGATGACGGGTATGTTTGATCATACCGCTGGCGTAGCGCGAGGGGGAAAGCTGGGTATAAGTAATATTGCGCTTTTGCATGATTTCCACCACTTGTTCGAAGTGATGAAGCTCTTCACGCGCCAGACGCGCCGCACAAAACAGCAGCTCGGTGCGATCCAGATATTTGGTCATCAGGCTCATCGCCGTGGCCGCCGCCTTCTTTTCACAGTTAGCGTGGTCGATCAGCATCACCGTCTGATTTTCCAGCGCCACATCCACCCACAGAGCGGGTGTTTCACAGTGAAGAAAATCATAAATCGGTGCCAGTAAAGCCTGCGTCATAAATCAGTTTCCAATGAAGTTTATCATTAATATATTGGTTTGGATTATACAAATCTGCCGTCAACTTCTCATCAAAAATGCGCCGTTTTCCGGCGACGCAACCGTTTTCCTCCCTCACGGAGCGTGCTATCATTTGCGCCCTCGCAGTTTCTATTTCCGAATCACAGGAGCTTTACAGACATGTCATCCAACGTTACCCCGGCAAAAATCGCCATCGTTATGGGGTCTAAAAGTGACTGGGCGACCATGCAGTTCGCCGCCGACGTCCTCACAACGCTGAATATTCCTTTCCATGTCGATATCGTCTCCGCTCACCGTACGCCGGACAAATTGTTTACTTTCGCTGAGCAGGCTTCCGCTAACGGTTTTGATGTGATCATCGCGGGTGCCGGTGGCGCAGCGCATTTACCGGGCATGCTGGCGGCGAAAACGCTGGTGCCGGTGCTGGGCGTGCCGGTACAAAGTGCTGCACTCAGTGGCATCGACAGTCTCTATTCCATCGTGCAAATGCCGCGTGGTATTCCGGTCGGTACGCTGGCGATCGGTAAAGCCGGTGCCGCAAACGCCGCATTGCTGGCGGCACAGATTCTGGCGTTGCACGATGCTGAGATTGCCAAAAACCTGGCCGCGTGGCGCACCGCACAAACTGACGAAGTGCTGAATAATCCCGACCCGCGGGAGGAAGCATGAAACCGGTTTGCGTACTCGGAAACGGCCAGTTAGGCCGAATGCTGCGTCAGGCCGGTGAACCGCTGGGCATCGCCGTCTATCCTGTCGGCCTTGATGCTGAACCGGAAGCCGTGCCGTATCAGCAAAGCGTGATCACCGCTGAAATCGAACGCTGGCCGGAAACGGCACTGACCCGCGAACTGGCGACGCACAATGCGTTCGTTAACCGCGACATTTTCCCGCGTCTGGCCGATCGCCTGACGCAAAAACAGTTGCTCGACCAGCTCGGTCTGGCGACTGCGCCGTGGCAATTGCTGGCCGATGCCGCCGAATGGCCGCAGGTATTCTCCCGGCTTGGCCAACTGGCGATTGTGAAACGTCGCGTCGGCGGGTACGACGGCCGGGGTCAGTGGCGTCTGCGTTCTGGTGAAGAAAATACGCTGCCGCAGGATTGCTATGGCGAATGCATCGTTGAGCAGGGTATCAACTTCTCCGGTGAAGTTTCGCTGGTGGGCGCGCGCGGTCACGATGGTAAAACCGTGTTTTATCCGCTGACCCATAACCTGCATCAGGACGGCATTCTGCGCACCAGTGTTGTGCTGCCGCAGCCGGATGCCGCCCTGCAACAGCAGGCAGAAAACATGCTGTCGGCGATCATGAACGAACTGAATTATGTCGGCGTGATGGCAATGGAGTGTTTCGTGGTCAGCGAAGGTTTGCTGATCAATGAGCTGGCACCGCGTGTGCATAACAGCGGGCACTGGACACAGAACGGCGCCTCTTACAGTCAGTTTGAAATGCATCTGCGCGCCATCCTTGGTCTGCCGCTGCCGAAACCGGTGGTGAGCACACCGTCAGTGATGGTGAATCTGATTGGCACGGATGTGTCAGAAAAATGGCTGAGCCTGCCGCTGGTCAATCTGCACTGGTACGAGAAAGACGTGCGTCCGGGTCGTAAAGTCGGACACCTGAATCTCAACGACGCCAGCGTCCGCCTGCTGAAAGACAATCTCAACGCACTGGTCCCGATGCTGCCGGAAGAATACGCCAGCGGGATTGAATGGGCAGTTGAAAAGCTTTGATTTGATCGGCTCCCTCCCCTGCGAAGGGGAGGGTTGGGGTGGGGTATTAAGGTCAAAATCTCATAGTTAAAGTGTGCTTTGACAAACAGTTAGCCATTAAAACCCCCTCCCTGCCTCCCCCTTCGCAGGGGGAGGAGTTTAGAAACTACGAGTCGTATTGCCGGAACAACGCCCGCCCCCGCAGCAACCGCACACCCAGCCAACCGCCGCAAACCGACAGCAGCACCGCGCTGACCACCGGTACCGCAATCCACATCAGATAATTCGGTTCCCATGGGAAATCGAAAACCTGGCGTTGCAGTAGCCACAATGCAGCTTCCGCGCCGATGGCGGCGGCGATCCCCGCCACCAGCCCGAGCACGGCAAATTCACACCACAATGTCCGGTGCAGCATTTTTTTGCTGGCACCCAGCGTGCGGTAAACAATCAGCTCCTGACGGCGCTGACGCATGCCGACCTGAATCTGCGCCAGCAGCAGCAATCCGCCGCACAGCATCACCAGGATCACCATCACTTCCAGCGCCCGACTCACCTGCTGTAATACCTGGCCGACCTGACGCAGGATCGAGCCGATATCCAGCAAACTCAGCGTCGGGAACTGACGGTTAAGCTGCGTGATGGTGCTGACATCACCGTGATAACGGAAGCTGGTCAGCCAGCTTTGCGGTTGTGCATCCAGCGCACCCGGCGGGAAGATGAAGTAGAAATTCGGCTTCAGGCTGTCCCAGTCCACTTTACGCAGGCTGGTGATTTTGGCGCTGAATTCCTGCGTATCACCGCTGAACGTGACGGTATCGCCCAGCTTCAGTCCCAGACGCCCCGCCAGCCCTTCATCTACCGACACTTCACCGGCTTTCGGCGGTCCGTTGCCTGCAACCAGCGGATTGTGATCCGGCAGTCCCTGCATCCAGGTCAGATTCAGTTCACGGTTGACCGCCTCTCCCCCTGCGTCATCCGGTTTGATGATATCAGTGGCAACTTTGTCGTTAATCTTCGTCAGACGTACCCGCACAATCGGGTAGAAGGTTTCCGGTTGCGCGTTATGCTGATGCAGGAAATCCGTCACCTGCGGGATTTGGTCTTTGGTGATATTAAGCAGGAAGTAATTCGGGCTGTCCGGCGGCAGTTGTTGCTCCCAGCGATCCAGTAAATCCCCGCGCATCACCAGCAGCAACGCCAGCAACATAAATGACATCGAGAATGCCGCCAGTTGGCTGAGCGTCACCCACGGCTGACGCAGCAGACGGTTGACCGCCAGACGCAGCGGTAACTGACGGAATGTCAGCTTGCGTAACAGCAGCAGCGCCCCCCAGCCAATCAGACCAAGCAGCAGCGAAAGTACCAGTACGCCCGCCAGCAATGACCAGAGCAGCGAACTGCCGCCCATCAGCGCCGCCAGCAAACCCACCACTACCACAACCATCACCGGCAGGAAATAACGCAGCGGCCATACATTTGCCACCACATCATGGCGCAGCACCCGCAGTGGCTGGGTCGCAAGCAACTGGCGATACGGACGAATGCCGATCAACAGCGAGATCACCACCATCGCGCCCATCGACCACACCCACGGCCAGCCACCGGCAGGCGGTAATTCTGCCGGCAAAACCGGCGCCAGCACTTTCATCAGGATGGCTTCAAATGCCAGACCAACCACACTGCCGCACAACCCCGCCAGCGCCAGCACCGCCAGCCACTGACCGATAATCAGTTTTTGCAGCGCCTTTTTCCCGGCACCCAGCGTTTTCAGTACCGCAACCAGATCATAACGGCTGCGGCAGTAATGCCCCATCGACACGGCAATCGCGGCGATTGACAGCATCAGGGTCAGCAGTGCCGACAGCGTGAGGAATTGCTGAGAGCGCTGTAATGATTTGCCCAGCGCCCCGTCGGAATCCTCCATCCCGCTCCAGCGCTGATCAGGCTTAAGCAGACCTTTTATCGCTTCGCCGTAACTTTGAATCGCTTGCGGCGAACCGGCAAACATATAGCGATAGGTCAGACGACTGCCCGGCTGAACAGCCCCGGTTTTCGGCACGTCTTCCAGATTCATGATCACCCGGGGCGCAGTCTGGAACGGGTTAAAGCCCGAATCCGGCTCCTGAACAATCACACCGGCAATTTTCAGCGTGGTATCTCCGACATCCAGATTGTCGCCGACTTTTACGTTCAGCAGTGCCAGCAGGCGCGGCGCGACCAGCACCGTTCCCGGTTCAGGTTTCAGTCCTGCCGGTTCGGTTTGTAACGCGCCATACAGCGGATATGCCAGATCGGTGGCTTTCACCGCCGCCAGTTGCGGCGTTTCGCCGGCAAACGTCATGGTCATAAAAGAGAGCTGACGGCTGACTTTCAGCCCCTGCGACTGTGCATCCTGCAACCAGGCTTCCGTAATCGGATGCGCGGAACGCAGGACGCGATCCCCGGCGATAAACTCACGGCTTTGCTGACTCAGCCCTTTGTCCATGCGGTCGCTGATACTGCCAAGCGCCAGCACACAGGCCACTGCCAGGGTCAGCGCCAGCCAGACGATCAGCAGCGAAGGCGAACGCCATTCCCGCCAGAACCAGCGCCAGATCATGCTTCCTCCCATAATTTCCCGTCGCGCAGACGCAACCGCCGCTGACAGCGCGCCGCCAGCTGTTCGTCATGCGTGACCAGAATCAGCGTCGTTGCCGCATCGCGGTTCAGTGAAAACAGCAAATCGACAATACGCTCGCCGGTCACGCGATCCAGATTGCCGGTCGGCTCATCGGCAAACAATAATTTCGGCTTGCCGATGAATGCCCGCGCCAGCGCCACACGCTGTTGTTCGCCGCCGGAAAGCTGCGCCGGAAGATGATGCAGACGCCCGCCCAGCCCGAGACTTTCCAGTAACTGCACGGCCTGCTGACGACTGCTGCTGTCGCTTTCACCGCGCAACAACGCAGGAAGCTGGACGTTTTCCAGTGCGTTGAGTGTCGGCACCAGCATGAAAGACTGGAACACGAAACCGACATTTTTTGCCCGCAGCGCCGCGCGCCCTTCCTCATTGAGTTCGCTGAGGGATTTGCCCAGTAATTTCACATCACCCCGGGTGCCATCATCCAGCCCGGCAAGAATGCCCAGCAAGGTGGATTTACCGGAACCGGATTCGCCAATCAGGGCAATTGTCTGGGCAGGTTTGACAACCAGCTCCACACCGGACAGGATGGTGAGCTGACCTTCACCCTGACCGACGTGCTTACTTAGATGATGAACTTCAAGAACATTTTCCGCTGGCATCTCCCCTTCCTTATGTTGTTAGGATTATTGAGTTTTCGCGCCGTTGCTGCTGATAACTTGCTGATTATTGGCGACAGTTTGAGTGCAGTCTATCGCCTTCCGGTAGCCGAATCCTGGCCGACATTACTGAATAACACATGGCAAAAAGAAGGTGGCAAGCCCACCATAATTAACGCCAGTATCAGCGGCGATACCGCTGAACAAGGGCTGGCACGCCTGCCATCCTTGCTGCAACAACATCACCCCCGCTGGGTGCTGATTGAACTGGGCGCCAACGACGGATTGCGGGGTTTCCCGCCACAAACCCTTTCCCGGACGCTGCAACAGGTGATTGAACAGGTAAAACAGAGCAATGCCCAACCGTTGCTGATGCAAATCCGTCTGCCACCCAATTATGGCCGCCGCTACGGCGACGCGTTCTATGCCATTTATCCGGCGCTGGCAAAGCAGGAAAACATCCCGCTGGTGCCGTTCTTTATGGAGCAGGTCGCCGTGAAACCTGAATGGATGCAGGACGACGGTTTACATCCTGCGCTGGCAGCACAATCCTTTATTGCCGGATGGATGTCAGAAAAACTCACGCCGCTGCTGACGCATTAGGGTTAAAATACGACGAATAAAAATAATACCGGGACGTGAGTAAAACCAAGACGTTACCTTTTTCACCCGACTCCCTAGTAAATCACAGTCATAAAAAATAGGGACACCTCACAGGTAAAGTTATGCAAAAAGCAGTATTAATCACCGGTTGTTCCAGCGGTATCGGGCTGGTTGCCGCACAGGATTTGCGCGCACGCGGTTATCGGGTACTGGCGGCATGTCGGAAAACGCAGGATATCGACACGCTGCAGCAGATGGGGTTTGAAACTATTCAGTGCGATCTTGATGATAAACAGAGCGTCGAACTTGCGGCCGCCGAGGTCATTGCGCTGACAGGCAACCGTCTGTATGGCTTGTTTAATAATGCGGGTTACGGCGTTTATGGCCCGCTCAGCAGCATCAGCCGTGAGCAGTTCGAACAACAATTTTCCACCAATTTATTTGGTACACATCAGCTGACGCAGCTTCTGTTACCCGCCATGTTGCCACACGGCGAAGGCCGTATTATCCAGACCAGCTCGGTGATGGGGCTGATCACTACGCCGCGCCGGGGCGTGTATGCTGCCAGTAAATTTGCACTGGAGGCCTGGTCCGACACACTGCGCATGGAGCTGCACGGCACCGGTATTCAGGTCAGCCTGATTGAACCCGGCCCGCTGAGCAGTAATTTCACCGCCAATGTGAGTCAGTCGCAGACCGACCAGCCGGTCGAAAATCCGGGTATTGCCCGTCGTTTTACACTCAAGCCGGAGGCGGTTTTGCCCAAACTGCACCATGCTTTAGAACATCCGCGCGCGCGCCTGCGTTATCCGGTCACACTGGTCGCCCATGCACTGACGGTGCTGAAACGCCTGTTGCCCGCGCGCGTGCTGGACAAAATATTACGCGGAAACAGCTAAGTAAAAGCGATACGGGGTTGAAGCGGCAAGAGTCGCCCCCATTTGTTCTTAAATACTTTAATTTTCTATACCCTAAATAATTCGAGTTGCGGGAAGGCGGCAAGCTCACGAAGACCCGGGAGCTTAGATAACTAAGTGACCGGGCTGAATGAGCGCAGCCAACGCATCAGCAGCTCGAAGTATGACGGGTAGCGGAGAGACAGAATTCATGCTTGCACAACCTACAGTAATCGATATCAACGAAACCAACCTGCACCAGACGCTGGAACAATCCATGTCTGTGCCGGTGATGTTCTATTTCTGGTCTGAACGCAGCCAGCATTGTCTGCAACTGGGGCCGATCCTCGACAAACTGGCTGCGGAATACGCCGGTCAGCTGATCCTGGCGAAAGTGGACTGCGACACCGAGCAGATGATTGCTCAGCAGTTTGGTCTGCGTTCAATCCCGGCGGTGTACCTGTTTAAAGACGGTCAGCCTGTCGATGGTTTCCAGGGGCCGCAGCCGGAAGAAGTCATCCGTGAACTGCTGCAAAAAGTGTTGCCGAAAGAAGAAGAGCTGAAACTGGCTCAGGCGCAGGAACTGTTGCAGGCGGGCAACGTGGCGGAAGCCCTGCCGTTGCTGAAAGATGCCTGGCAGCTGAGCAATTACCGCAGTGATATCGGCCTGCTGCTGGCGGAAACGCAAATTCATCTGAACCGCTCCGACGACGCTGAAGCCGTACTGGCGACCATCCCGTTACAGGATAAAGACTCCCGTTATCAGGGATTGATCGCGCAGATCGAGTTGCTGAAACAGGCCGCTGACACGCCGGAAATTCAGCTGCTGCAACAGGAACTCCAGCAGGATCCTGAAAACGCCGAGCTGGTGGTGAAACTCAGCCTGCAACTGCATCAGGTCGGGCGTAACGAAGAAGCGCTGGAACTGCTGATGGCACCGCTGAAGAAAGACTTAGGGGCGGCGAACGGTGCGGCACGTAAAACGCTGATGGATATTATGGCAGCACTCGGCACCGGCGATGCGCTGGCCGCCAAATACCGCCGCCAGTTATATTCCCTGCTCTATTGATTCATCCGGTTTCACCGTAAACGCCCTGCGCACGTCACTTCTCCGGACGTGCGTTTTTTTTAGCATTTCCCCCGTCTTTTATCCTCTGAACTATCCTTTTATTAATACGATGACTTAACGATTTGTGCGACAATTGAACACGCGCCTGACCGGTCGGTGAGTGCGCCAGGGACATGTTTTTATTCGATTATTCCCCCGTGGATAGTCAGAACACAGTTTTACAGGAGTTTCATACTATGTTTGACCTTATTCCCATCCCTATCCTTATTCTGATCGTACTGGCGCTGCTGATGGTGTACGCCGGGATCAAGATCGTGCCCCAGGGCTACCAGTGGACCGTCGAACGTTTTGGCCGCTATACCAAAACCCTGATGCCGGGGCTGAACCTGGTGGTGCCGTTTGTTGACCGCATCGGCCGCAAAATCAATATGATGGAACAGGTGCTGGACATTCCTTCTCAGGAAGTGATTTCCCGCGATAACGCCAATGTTGCCATCGATGCCGTGTGTTTTATTCAGGTGATTGATCCGGCGCGCGCCGCCTATGAAGTCAGCAATCTGGAGCAGGCGATCGTTAACCTGACGATGACCAACTTCCGTACCGTTCTCGGCTCGATGGAACTGGACGAAATGTTGTCACAACGCGACAACATCAACGCACGTTTGCTGCATATCGTCGATGAAGCCACCAATCCGTGGGGCGTGAAAATCACCCGTATCGAGATCCGCGATGTGCGCCCACCGGCTGAACTGATTTCCGCCATGAACGCGCAGATGAAAGCCGAACGTACAAAGCGTGCCGATATTCTGGAAGCTGAAGGCGTGCGTCAGTCCGCAATTTTGCGTGCTGAAGGTGAAAAACAGTCACAAATCCTGAAAGCCGAAGGTGAGCGTCAGTCAGCATTCCTGCAGGCAGAAGCGCGTGAACGTGCGGCGGAAGCGGAAGCGCAGGCAACCAAAATGGTGTCCGAGGCGATTGCGGCCGGTGATGTGCGGGCGATTAACTACTTCGTGGCACAAAAATATACCGATGCCCTGACGAAAATCGGTTCTGCCAATAACAGCAAAATCATCATGATGCCGCTGGATGCCACCAGCCTGATGGGCTCCATTGGCGGGATTGCTGAGTTGCTGAAAGAAACCAAAGGCGGCAAATAATGCTGCATGATTTCATGGCAAATCCGCACGTATTCTGGCTGTCTCTGGGTGGCCTGTTGCTGGCGGCTGAGCTGGTCGGTGCGAGTGGTTACTTGCTGTGGAGCGGCGTGGCAGCGGCCCTGGTGGGTGCTGTCACCTGGATCCTGCCGTTGCCGTGGGAATGGCAGGGCACGGCGTTCGCGCTGCTGACCATTCTGGCGGCGTGGTTGTGGTGGAAGTGGCTGAACCAGCGGGTGGATAAATCTTCCGGCAATGCCGCACTCAATCAGCGAGGCCAGCAATTAGTGGGCACTTACGCTACGGTGCTGGAACCGGTAACTAACCAGTTCACACGGGTACAAATCGGTGACAGCAGCTGGCGCGCGATCTGCAGCTCCCCTCTGAACGTCGGGGACAAAGTCGTTATCACCGGCGTGGAAGGGGCGACGCTGCGCGTAGAACCCGATGCGCGTTAATGTTTGTTATGACAGCAGCCGCTGAGATTATCGATGATCGGGCAATCCGCACCCTCGTCGCCGGGGCAGGATTCCGCCAGCGTCAGTAAGCGCTCACGCATCACTTTCAGTTCTTCAATGTGCCGCGCAATTTCGGCGGCCTTTTCTAATGTCCGCGCTTTTACGTCAGCACTGTGCCTGTCAGGATTGTGGAATAATGCCACCAGCTCCTGACACTCTTCCAGCGTAAAACCAACCTGCCGCGCCTGGCGCAACAACGTCAGTTCTTCGATATGTTTTTGTGCATAGCTGCGGTAGCCGTTTTCACTGCGAGCCGGTGCGGTGACCAGCCCTTTCTCTTCATAAAAACGAATCGCTTTGCTGGTCAGCCCGGTTTTTTTCGCCACATCACTGATGTTCATTTTGCCTCCTTGACCTTACCCTTGCTGGAAGGTTTATGCTCTATAACTAGTGAAATTTGACAATCAGGTCAAGGCAAAAAGGAAATTCATCATGACGACTACCGTATTATCCCTGCAAGGCTTGTCCTGCGGGCACTGTGTCGCTTCAACGCGGAAAGCGCTGGAAGCGGTTGAAGGCACCACCTCTGTAGAAGTCTCTCTGGATAAAGCCATCGTCAAAGGCGATGCCAGCAGCCAGAGCCTGATCGACGCCGTAGTGAACGCCGGCTACGACGCGCAGGTTGCAGGAGATACATCCCCAAAATCTGAGCCGCTGACCGATAAGGCGAGTGTTTTGCCGGAACCCCTGTCAGCGGCTGCGTCACCTGTTCCGGCTGAGACTCACGCCCCGCAAGCCGCTGATGACAGCGTGCAATTATTGCTCAGCGGCATGAGCTGCGCCAGTTGTGTCAGTAAAGTGCAACGGGCGCTGGAAGGCGTGAATGGTGTCGAGCAGGCACGGGTCAATCTGGCGGAACGCAGTGCGCTGGTCAGCGGCAAAGCTGATCAAAACGCACTGATTGCCGCCGTTGAACGTGCCGGTTATGGCGCTGAAATTATTATCGACGAAACCGAACGCCGTGAGCGCCAGCAACAAACCTCACGCAAAAGCATGATCCGCTTTAGCTGGCAGGCAGCGCTCGGCCTGGCTGCCGGTATCCCGATGATGTTATGGGGATTGCTCGGCGGCGAAATGATGGTCACCGCCGGTAATCAGACCGGCTGGCTGATTATCGGCCTGCTGACATTGCTGATTATGATTGTCGCTGGCGGGCATTTTTACCGCAGTGCATGGAAAAACCTGATGCACGGCAGCGCGAATATGGACACGCTGGTGTCACTCGGTACCGGCGCAGCGTGGATTTTCTCCTTCGCTGTCAGCCTGTGGCCGGACGCGTTCCCGATGCAGGCGCGCCATCTTTACTATGAAGCCAGCGTGATGATTATTGGCCTGATTAATCTGGGTCACGCGCTGGAACAACGCGGACGTCAGCGTTCATCAAAAGCACTCGAACGCTTGCTGGACCTGACCCCACCGACCGCACGCGTTGTCACCGCAGAAGGCGAAAAAACCCTGCCGCTGGCTGAAATACAGCAAGGCATGACGCTGCGGCTCACCACCGGTGATCGTGTGCCGGTTGACGGTGAAATTCAAAGCGGCGAAGCCTGGATGGATGAAGCTATGCTGACCGGCGAACCCATCCCACAGCAGAAATCCCAGGGTGAAAAAGTGCATGCGGGGACGCTGGTCAAAGACGGCAGCGTGCTGTTCCGCGCTGACGCTATCGGCAGCCAGACGACCCTTTCGCGGATCATCAAACTGGTGCGCGAAGCCCAGAGCAGCAAGCCTGAAATCGGTAAGCTGGCAGATAAAATATCTTCTGTCTTCGTGCCCGCCGTAGTGCTGATTGCTTTGTTCAGTGGCGCAATCTGGTACTTCTTTGGTCCGCAGCCACAACTGATGTATACGCTGGTGATCGTCACTACCGTGCTGATTATCGCCTGTCCTTGTGCGCTGGGATTAGCGACGCCGATGTCGGTTACCGCGGGCGTCGGCCGTGCGGCGGAATTCGGCGTACTGGTGCGTGATGCCGATGCGCTGCAAAAAGCCAGTACCCTCACCACGCTGGTATTTGATAAAACCGGGACGCTGACGGAAGGCCAGCCGAAAGTGACGGATACATACACCTTTGGCGGTATCCGTGAACAGCAGGCGCTGCGCTTTGCCGCCGCGCTGGAAAAAGGCTCGCACCACCCGCTGGCGCAGGCGATTGTTGAAAAAGCTGGCGGGCTGGACATTCCTGACGTGCTGAATTTCCGTACCCTTGGCGGTCTGGGTTTACGCGGCGATGTTGACGGTACGGCGTTATTACTGGGTAATCAGGCGCTGATGCAGGAAAATGGCGTGGATACCGTGGATGCCAACACTCTGCTGGAAAGCATGGCAGGCGAAGGCGCGACGCCGGTATTGCTGGCGGCAAACGGACAACTGGCGGCGCTGTTCGCACTGCGTGACCCATTACGTGAAGACAGCGTCAGCGCCTTACAACGTCTGCATCAGCTTGGGTATCAGCTGGTGATGCTGACCGGCGACAATCCGCGTACCGCTCAGGCAATTGCCGCACAAGCAGGAATCGATAAAGTGATTGCCGGTGTGCGTCCCGAAGGCAAAGCCGATGCCATTAAAGCGTTGCAGGACAAAGGCCAGCAGGTCGCCATGATCGGCGACGGCATTAATGATGCCCCGGCACTGGCGCAGGCCGATGTCGGGATTGCGATGGGCGGAGGCAGCGATGTGGCGATCGAAACAGCGGCCATTACCCTGATGCGTCCGAGTCTGCACGGTGTCGCCGATGCGCTGGCGATGTCTCAGGCGACGCTGCGTAACATGAAGCAGAACCTGCTGGGCGCTTTTATCTATAACGTGATTGGCATTCCCGTTGCGGCTGGTGTGCTTTATCCGCTGACCGGTACCTTGCTCAGCCCGGTCGTGGCAGGTGCAGCGATGGCACTGTCATCCATTACCGTCGTCGCTAACGCAAATCGCCTGTTGCACTTTAAGCCGAAAAAACAAGACGTTTCCCCTGTTCGCTAAAACGATGACGCGTTAGCATGGTCTCTCATTTTTCGGGAGACCATGCACTATGGCGCATTTTTTCAACCGGGTATTAAGCGGGTTCCGCAAGTTGTTTCCCGTCGAGTATTCTTATCCCGCCATTGATATTCAGCTTCCCGGCAACCGCTCCCTGCATCTGGTCGGCAGCATTCATATGGGCACGCAGGACATGCACCCCCTGCCCGCCCCCCTGTTGCGCCGCCTGCAAAAAACCGATGCACTGATTGTCGAAGCCGATATCAGCGGCACGGAATCTCCCTTCAGCATGACCGGCGAATTTCCGCCACTGGCCGAACGTCTGCCCGAATCCCAGTATCTGCACGTCGAACGTTTATGCGAAGAACTGGGCGTATCCATGTGGACGCTCAATCCGCTGCCCTCGTGGCAGGTGGCACTGATGTTGCAGGCCACGCAGGCGCAGCGCCTCGGGTTGCGCGGAAATTACGGCATTGATTATCAGCTGTTGCAGACCGCCAAAAAGCAGGGGACGAAAATCATCGAGCTGGAAGGTCCGCAGGAACAGTTCGAATTATTGCAGCAGTTGCCAGATGGCGGACTCACGCTGCTGGAAGATACCCTGACGCACTGGCACACCAATGCCCGCTTGCTGCAAACCATGATCAGCTGGTGGCTGGATACCAAACCGGGGCTGGCGACCGAGCAATTGCCTAACACTTTCAGCAGCGATTTGTACGATATCCTGATGAATCAGCGAAACATTCGCTGGAAACAACTGTTGCTGGATCTCCCGGCGGGAAACTATGTGGTCGCAGTAGGTGCGCTGCATTTGTATGGCGAAGGGAATCTGCCGGAATTACTCGCAAAGAAGAGATAGCCTGAAGGATGACGGAGATTAAAAAAATGGCCGATATTTCTATCGGCCAGTCAAAGAGGAATTTCATTTTATTAGTTATAGCTTCAGTGTCAGCCTTTACAGGCGCAACACCGGCTGGCACAGGGTAGCAATCTGTGTTGGGTCTTGGCAATAACCATTCATTGCTCTACTATTTCTCCTTCGCTTATTAAGTGCACTTTATTGTTTAATTTCATCAGATTGAACAGGTGATGAAATTTCGAACAACAACATAAAATAAAACAGAGGAGACAGGCTATGACCCCTGCCGTATTACTCCTGGAAAAGAATAAAGTCAGCTTCACCCTTCATCCGTATGAACACAGCAGCGATGAAACCAATTTTGGCGATGAAGCCGTAAAAAAACTCGGTCTGGACGCCCGTCAGGTTTATAAAACCCTGCTGGTTTCGTTGAATGGTGATGCTAAAAATCTGGCCGTGGCGGTCACGCCGGTGGCATCCCAACTGGACTTAAAAAAAGTCGCGAAAGCGCTGGGGGCGAAAAAAGCCGATATGGCGGATCCTATGATTGCACAACGCGTTACCGGTTATCTGGTCGGTGGCATCAGTCCGCTCGGACAGAAAAAGCTGCTGCCCACGGTGATCGACAGCCCGGCGCAGACGTTCAATACCATTTATGTTTCAGGCGGTAAACGCGGCCTTGATATTGAACTGGCGGCAGGCGATCTTTGTCGCTTACTGAAAGGTCAGTTTGCTGAGATCGCGAAAATCAGCTGACAGGCCGGTACTCTGCACCTCTACAATAAGAAGGCCTCCTCTGCTATGACAGACACGACGTCAACGCCAGCCAGCCCGCAGAAAGACGCAGTCAAAAAGACTGCGTTTTCTATTCTGGCGGCGATCAGCGTTTCTCACCTGCTTAATGACATGATCCAGTCGCTGATACTGGCGATTTATCCGTTGCTGCAAAACGAGTTTTCCCTGAGCTTCACACAGATCGGGCTGATCACGCTGACGTATCAGATCACCGCATCACTGTTGCAGCCGCTGATCGGCTATTACACCGACAAACATCCGCAACCCTATTCTTTGCCGGTCGGCATGGGCTTTACGCTCTCCGGGCTGCTGCTGCTGGCTGTGGCGCAGAGTTTCCCTGTCGTGCTGCTGGCGGCGGCGCTGGTCGGGACGGGTTCTTCGGTTTTCCACCCTGAGTCTTCGCGCGTGGCACGCATGGCTTCCGGCGGTCGTCACGGGCTGGCGCAATCGCTGTTCCAGGTGGGCGGTAATTTCGGCGCTTCCCTCGGCCCGCTGCTGGCTGCACTGATTATTGCGCCTTACGGTAAAGGCAATGTTGCGTGGTTCTCACTGGCTGCGCTGCTCGGCATTGTGGTGTTACTGCAAATCAGTAAATGGTATCGCCAGCAAAACCTGATCGCCAAAACGCGCGGGCCGGTGAAAAGTCATGTGACCCTGTTGCCACGTAAAACGGTGGCGATGTCACTGGGTATTTTGCTGATCCTGATATTTTCCAAGTACTTCTACCTGACCAGCCTGAGCAGCTATTACACCTTTTACCTGATCCATAAATTTGGTGTATCGGTGCAAAGCGCACAAATCCATCTGTTTGTTTTTCTGTTTGCAGTGGCTGCGGGCACCATTATCGGCGGGCCGGTGGGTGATAAGATTGGGCGAAAATACGTCATTTGGGCTTCAATTCTCGGCGTCGCGCCATTTACACTACTTTTGCCGCACGCCAGTCTGATGTGGACCAGCGTGCTTAGCGTGATTATCGGCGTGATCCTCGCCTCGGCATTCTCAGCCATTCTGGTGTTCGCGCAGGAGCTGATGCCGGGCAAAGTCGGCATGGTTTCCGGCCTGTTCTTCGGTCTGGCCTTTGGCATGGGCGGGCTGGGGGCTGCGGTGCTCGGCTATGTGGCCGATAAAACCAGTATCGAACTGGTGTATCAGATTTGTGCCTTCCTGCCGTTGCTCGGGATCCTGACAGCATTCCTGCCAAATATAGAACGCAAATAGCCTTTAACCTTTCCTTCCCGGCTGCCGATAGTTAAATATCGGCAGCGTCTGAACCCTTATTCCCTTGATATCTGCCTGATAAAACCCATTTAAATCCCGCGTTGGAATTTTTTTTATCGTCTGCTGATGATTTTAAATAAAAAAGGCCAAAATTCCCCAACGTGAAAACGATTTTTACCATAAACTTAGAAACAATCAGCAACATATTTGCTTTATGCATAACCAGAAGGAGTCTGAATGCATCATTCTACGCCTCTCATCACTACCATCGTTGGCGGTCTGGTCTTAGCGTTCCTGTTAGGAATGCTCGCCAACCGCCTGCGAATTTCTCCTCTGGTTGGCTATCTCGCTGCTGGCGTGCTGGCCGGTCCGTTTACACCGGGCTTCGTTGCAGACACTTCACTGGCACCGGAGCTGGCAGAAATCGGCGTCATCCTGCTGATGTTTGGCGTAGGTTTGCATTTTTCTCTGAAAGATTTACTCGCCGTAAAGTCGATAGCCATTCCCGGCGCTGTAGCGCAAATCGCGGTTGCAACACTGCTTGGAATGGGATTATCAAGCCTGATGGGCTGGGATCTGGCCACCGGACTGGTGTTCGGGCTGTGTCTGTCCACCGCCAGTACCGTGGTGTTGCTGCGGGCGCTGGAAGAACGGCAACTGATTGAAAGCCAGCGCGGGCAAATCGCCATCGGCTGGCTGATTGTTGAAGACCTGGTGATGGTGCTGACGCTGGTTCTGCTGCCTGCGTTCAGCGGCATGCTGGAAAGCCATCACTCCAGCCCGGTAGAACTGCTCACCGGGCTTGCCGTGACGATTGGTAAAGTGATCGCGTTTATGGTGCTGATGATGGTGGTGGGCCGCCGTGTAGTGCCGTGGATCCTCGCCAAAACCGCCAGCACCGGTTCACGTGAACTGTTTACGCTGTCAGTTCTGGCACTGGCGCTGGGCATCGCTTACGGCGCCGTGGAATTCTTTGATGTGTCGTTCGCGCTGGGCGCGTTCTTCGCCGGTATGGTGCTCAATGAATCCGAACTCAGCCAGCGTGCGGCGCACGACACGTTACCGCTGCGCGATGCCTTCGCGGTGCTGTTCTTCGTCTCGGTTGGCATGTTATTCGACCCGATGATTCTGGTGCGTGAACCGCTGACCGTGATCGCCACGCTGGCGATTATCGTGTTCGGTAAATCCATTGCCGCGTTCCTGCTGGTGAAGATGTTCGGGCATTCCAAACGCACCGCGCTGACGATTTCCGTCAGTCTGGCGCAGATCGGCGAATTCGCCTTTATTCTCGCCGGTCTGGGGATTTCGCTGGGACTGCTGTCTGAACATGGCCGTAATCTGGTGCTGGCGGGGGCAATTCTGTCGATTATGTTTAACCCGCTGCTGTTCACGCTGCTGGAAAAATATCTGGCGAAAACGGAAACCATCGAAGACCAGAGCGTTGAAGAAGCGGTTGAAGACGAGAAGCAAATCCCGTTCGATTTGTGCAATCACGCACTGCTGGTGGGTTACGGACGCGTCGGCAGTCTGCTCGGCGAGAAACTTCAGGCTGCGGGGATCCCGCTGGTGGTGATTGAAAATTCGCGTCCGCGTGTCGAGGCGCTGCGTGACCAGGGCATTAGTACGGTGCTGGGCAATGCCGCCAATCAGGAAGTGATGGATCTGGCGCGTCTCGACTGCGCCCGCTGGCTGCTGGTGACCATTCCCAACGGTTATGAAGCCGGTGAAATCGTCGCATCAGCCCGCGTCAAGCGGCCAAATATCGAAATTATCGCCCGTGCGCATTATGACGATGAAGTCACCTATATCCTGGAACGCGGTGCGGATCGCGTGGTGATGGGCGAGCGGGAAATCGCCAACAGCATGCTGGATATGCTGCAAATCGATATTATGACCGAAGACGAAAAGCGTCCGTTTTGCCCGATCTGATCATCTGTTAGTGATTAAAAAAATAAGGGCGCAGTTCATCACTGCGCCTGTTTAAGTGGCTTTATAAAAAATGGCTTCTATCTCAACGCCCTTCTGATTTTCATCAAAATGTTGACAGCCGCCTGACTCCCTAGCGCTCCCAGTAACTCTCTTCCAGGCTGTCTTCACGTTCCGGCAGGCCACGCGTCAGACGCGGAGAATGCTGGTTCAGCACCTGATAGCTGACGCGGTTGGCGTATTTACACACCTGCGCCAGCGAGGAATAGGTCAGATACTCGCGGGAATGTTTGCTGGAATTCGGCACAGAAGTCCGGTGGAAACCGTTGGCGGCGATATCATGCAGCAGCGCCGATAATGCCCCGTCCCCCGCTCCGTTGGTGTTCATGATTTTCTCCGGCCCGCCCATATACGGCGCGATGTGGGAATAAATCTTCAACGGTTGCTGACAACAGTCACGACGCATCGCGCGGCTGAATTCGTACTGATTGAATTCGGCAATCGTCCCCGGCAGCAGCGGATGCTGGGTGGTGCGTTTGAATTCGTCTTCGGTATAACTCGCCATAAACAGGCCGTTCGGCCCGGCGGTACACAACACCAGATCGACCCAGTCCAGCGCCTTATCCGCCGCCATCAGCGGATCTTTCAGGCCAGTCAGCGCAAAACCTTCATCTTCGTTCATCGCCAGAATCGACACGTTATCACGGATGAAATCACGCCATGCCTGCGGATCTTCGGCGATAACGTATTGTGTGCCCAATGTTAAGACCACCGGCACATGGTACTTCTTCGCGTACTCAATCGCCTGCATGGTAGCTTCCGGCATCGGTTCGCCCGGCTTGCTGCGCAGCAAATACGAGGTCAGTAACAGCGCGGAGGCTCCTGCTATCACATCTTCCGGCACATTTTCCGCACGCAGACCGTTCATTTTGCCCGGACTGATGGCAAAGGTGCGCTCGCCGGTATCGCTGATCAGCGTAAAGCAACGACCTATCGCGCCATCCACGCCCTGCAGGAAGTTAAGATCTACGCGGCTGGAGGTGTTGCAAAGATAACGGTAAGCATAATCGCCAATTTTAACGTTATTACACATCACGCCGAGCAGCACCGAACGGTCATCGGCCAGCACGGAATAGTTGTGCAGTGTGTTACCGACCGTGCCGCCCGCAAACTGGTGCGTGATCAGGGCGTTGCTCATCAGTTCCTGATACAGCGTTTCCGACATCTCATCATCAAGAATATTGGATTCACCGGGCGTCAGCCCGTAGCGGGCAACAAAATTCTCATCAACACGCGCTTCGATATCGACCATCGTCTGGTCAATGCCGGCGATGTACGAGGCACCGGCTTCTGACTCCGGCTGCATTGCCTGCAACATAGAATCACGCAATAAAGGGTCGCGTGCGCTGACCGGAAAATAGTGTTTGGACTTACGTTTACCAGGAAATTTCATGCATTATTCTCGGGAGATTCAAAAAACTCAGGCTTCAGTCAGAAGTGCTGAGTGACCAGCTGTTGCAGCAAATCAATATGTTCCGGCTGGTCGTTTAAGGCGTCAATATATTCGAAGCGCTCGCCGCCTGCATGAATAAAAATCTCGCGGTTCTCGCCTTTGATTTCCTCCAGTGTCTCCAGACAGTCTGCCGCAAAGCCCGGGCAGAGGATCTGAACATGCTTAACTCCCTGATCCGGAAGGCCTTTCAGCGTTTCATCGGTGTAAGGCGTCAGCCATGGTTCGCGACCAAAGCGGGACTGGAAGGTCAGCATAATTTTGCCCGCAGGCAGTTGCAGCGCATCGGTCAGCGCCTGCACTGTATCCCGGCAACGCTGTTCGTAGTCATCACCCTGCGCGACGAAACGCTTTGGAATGCCGTGGAAGGACAACACCAGGCGGTCCGGTTCGCCATGCTGAGCGAACGAACGTTCGATGCTGGCTTTCAGCGCGGAAATATAAGCCGGATGCGTGGCGTAATCACGGATAAAGCTCATTGAAGGCAGGCGACGCTGCGATTTCAGCACACGCGCCACGCCGTCAAATACCGCGGCGCTGGTTGAGCAAGAGTATTGCGGATACAGCGGCAGCACCACCATTTTGGTCACGCCCTGCGCCAGCAGTTTTTCAATCGGTTCTTTCATGCCCGGCTTGCCGTAACTCATCGCCAGTTCAACCGGCGTACCCGGCAGGCGTTCTGCCAGCGCTTTCTGCTGACGACGGCTGTAAACCATCAGCGGTGAGCCCTCTTCCATCCACACGGCTTTATACAGTTTGGACACGCGCGGGGAACGCAGCGGCAGGATCACCAAATTCAGGATCGGCCACCACAGCCAGCGGGGGGTATCAACCACACGGATATCACTCAAAAATTCAGCCAGATATTTTCTAACGGCCTGCGGGGTCGGAGCTTCCGGCGTCCCGAGGTTGACCAGGAGAACACCGAATTTGGTCTGCGTCATGCTGAATTTCCTAAATTGAAGGCACTGAAGCCAGTGCGAAAAGTTATGGGCGCCACCGTTTATTTGTGCTGCGGCAAAGAGGCGCAGGTCATTGTAACGAAAACAAAGACGATGGGAACAACGGCAGAAACTATCAATGCGAATTGTTATTATTAATCCCCGTCACGCTCGCTTGCCGCCGCTCGAATTATTTTGGGTATTGGAAATGGAGTCCCTAAAAAAACAAACGGGGCGACCGTAGTCACCCCGTGATAGTGCGCAGAACAGACGATCAGCTCAGAATAGCAGCCAGTTCGTCACGCACTGCAGAGACCTGTTGTGTACCGTCAATTTTGACGTACCTGGTATTGCCCGCTTCAGCTTCTTTGCTGTAGTAGGACACCAGCGGCTCAGTCAGCTCATGGTATTCCACCAGACGTTTACGCACGGTTTCTTCCTGATCATCTTTACGGGTGATCAGTTCTTCGCCGGTGACATCGTCTTTACCTTCCACTTTAGGTGGATTGTAATGGATGTGGTACACGCGGCCAGAGCCAGGGTGTACGCGACGACCTACGATGCGATCGACGATCAGYTCGTCAGGCACGTCGAATTCCAGCACGTAATCCACTTTGATGCCCGCGTCTTTCATGGCATCAGCCTGCGGAATGGTACGAGGGAAACCGTCTAACAGGAAACCGTTGCGGCAATCTTCCTGCTGAATACGTTCTTTCACCAGTGCGATAACCAGTTCGTCGGTTACCAGTTTACCGGCATCCATAATCTCTTTTGCTTTCTTGCCGAGTTCACTTCCGGCCTTCACAGCGGCGCGCAACATATCACCGGTAGAAATTTGCGGAATACCAAATTTCTCCATGATGAATTGAGCCTGAGTACCCTTACCTGCGCCCGGAGCGCCCAGCAGAATGATACGCATTGCGTAAATCCCCTTGCATGTAATTTTTATGAATCTCGAAAAACGGTCAACCATACCATTCTGAGCACTTTTGCTCAAGGAACAAGCCCTGCTGAAATTGGGGTTAAGCCTGCGCCATCCGTCGTTCCACCCGCCAGTTTGCGGGACCACGACCAGCGAGAACATCACGCTACCGGCATGATTGCTGAACTTTACTCACAGGCTTTCAGGGAATGGAAACGGGAAGAAGCAAAGCAATAAAAAAGGGTGTCGCTTTCACGACACCCTTTTCGTTTTACGCCAGCTGATTACGCCTGTAACAGCGTATTCATGCGACGGATGAACAGGTTTGGATCTTCCAGCGTGCCGCGTTCTGCGAACAGCGCCTGATCCAGCAGCAGCTCAATCCACTCGCTGAACTGATCTTCATCAGCCACATCAGAAGCACGTTTCACCAGCGCGTGTTCCGGGTTCAGCTCAAAGATGTATTTCACTTCCGGCGCATCCTGACCGGCAGCGGCAAACAGTTTTGCCATCTGCGTGGTCATTTCGTCGGCACCGGTGGTAACGATGGCTGGCGTGTCAGTCAGACGGTGCGTCAGACGCACTTCTTTCACACGATCGCCCAGCAGCGTTTTCACGCGCTCAACGAACGGCTCCAGCGCTTTTTCGGCTTCTTTCTGCTCTTCGCTTTCGTCAGCCAGTTTGTCCAGTGTGTCGTCGGCCTTGCTGACGGACTGGAAGACTTTGCCATCAAACTCAGTCAGATAGCTCATCATCCATTCGTCGATACGGTCAGACAGCAACAGGACTTCAATGCCTTTTTTGCGGAACAATTCCAGATGCGGGCTGCTCTTCGCGGCCGCATAGCTGTCGGCAGTGATGTAATAAATTTTGTCCTGGCCTTCAACCATCGACGCTACATACTCTTCCAGCGACAACGTCTGCTCGCTGCTGTCGTTGCGGGTGCTGGCGAAACGCAGCAGTTTGGCGATCGCTTCTTTGTTCGCACCGTCTTCTGCCGGACCTTCTTTCAATACCAGACCAAACTGTTTCCAGAATTGCAGGTATTTTTCGTTGTCGTCTTTCGCCAGTTTTTCCAGCATTTGCAGAACACGTTTGGTCAGCGCACTGCGCAGGTTCTGGGTGATGCGGCTGTCCTGCAGAATTTCACGGGACACGTTCAGCGGCAGATCGTTGGAATCTATCAGACCACGAACAAAACGCAGGTAGTTCGGCATGAACTGCTCGGCTTCGTCCATGATAAACACGCGCTGCACATACAGTTTCAGGCCGTGTTTATGGTCGCGGTTCCACATATCCCACGGTGCCTGTGAAGGGATGTACAGCAGGCTGGTGTATTCCTGCTTACCTTCAACGCGGTTGTGGCTCCAGCTCAGCGGATCGCTGAAATCATGGGAAATGTGTTTGTAGAATTCTTTATATTCGTCGTCGGTGACTTCCGCTTTACCGCGGGTCCACAGGGCCTGTGCCTTGTTGATTTGTTCCCAGGTGACGGTGTCGTCTTCTTCGTTACGGGTTTCGACTTCAACCGGCAACGCAATATGGTCGGAATATTTACTGATGATGGAGCGCACGCGCCAGTCATCCAGGAATTCGTCCTGATCTTCGCGCAAATGCAGGGTAATTTCAGTCCCGCGATCGGCTTTCTCGATATCCGCCAGGGTGTACTCGCCTTCACCGGCAGATTCCCAGAATACGCCTTCGTCAGCGCTGGCACCGGCTGCGCGGGTGCGCACGGTGACTTTGTCTGCCACGATAAAGGCAGAGTAGAAGCCCACACCAAACTGACCAATCAACTGGCTGTCTTTCGCCTGCTCGGAACCGACAGATTGCAGGAACGCTTTGGTGCCGGATTTGGCGATGGTACCGAGGTTATCGATAACTTCGTCACGGCTCATGCCGATACCGTTATCACTCAGCGTCAGGGTGCGTTTTTCTTTATCAAATGCCAGACGGACATGCAGCTCGCCATCACCTTCATAAAGTTCAGGCGCAGACAATGCGCGGAAACGCAGTTTATCAGCGGCATCTGAGGCGTTGGAAATCAGCTCGCGCAGGAAAATTTCTTTGTTTGAATACAGGGAATGGATCATCAGATGAAGCAGTTGTTTTACTTCAGACTGGAATCCGCGTGTCTCTTGTCCTTTCATACTCATCAAATTACCTCAATCCAGATACTGTTATTGACCAAATCAGACGTTGAGGAATAAGTGGGGTTACGTGTCAGGCTTTTCAAGCACAGGGAGAAAATTTTAAGAAGAAATGCAGAGGGATAGCTGAATAAAACGGGGCGCAGAGAACCGCGCCCGCATAACAGTCAGAACCGAAAGGGATGGCGTCCGGCAAGGGAATGCGACAGCGTGGTGCCGTCGACCATATCCAGTTCGCCTCCGACTGGCACACCGTGCGCAATGCGGCTCGCCAGTACGCCATACTGGCCGCACATTTCAGCGATGTAGTTGGCGGTCGCTTCACCTTCAACCGTCGGGTTAGTCGCCAGGATCACTTCCTGAATATTTTCACTTTCAAGACGCTCTTCCAGACGGCCTAAACCGATGTCGTCCGGCCCGATGCCATCGAGTGGTGACAGGTGTCCCATCAGCACAAAATAGCGACCAGAGAACTGACCGGTTTGTTCTATCGCATGAATGTCCGCCGGGCTTTCCACCACACAAACCTGACCGTTTTCTTTACGCCGTGGATTGGCGCAAATCGTACAGACTTCCTGCTCGGTGAAGGTACGGCAATCGGCACAATGGCCGATCTCAGACATGGCACGCGTTAAAGACTGCGCCAGCCGCATTCCGCCGCTGCGATCACGTTGCAGCAACTGGAATGCCATACGTTGCGCGGACTTCGGGCCGACGCCCGGCAGGCAACGCAACGCCTCCATTAAAGATTCAAGGAGAGGGCTGGTTTGCATCAGAATGGCATCTTGAAGCCTGGTGGCAATTGCATGCCGCCAGATACGGCTGCCATTTTTTCTTTCTGAGTTTCATCGATACGACGTGCAGCATCGTTGAACGCCGCAGCGATCAGATCTTCCAGCATGTCTTTATCGTCTTCCAGCAGGCTTGGATCGATTTCAACGCGACGCACGTTGTGCGCACCGTTGATGGTGATTTTCACCAGGCCAGCGCCTGACTCACCGGTCACTTCCAGCTGAGCGATTTCCGCCTGAGCCTGTTGCATTTTTTCCTGCATTTGCTGGGCCTGTTTCATCAGGTTACCAATGCCGCCTTTTCCAAACATAGTCTTCTCTCTCAGCAATGGCCGCGTCACAATCGCGGCGTTTAAATTGGGCGAATACTTTCTTCATCCAGCTCAGCGTCGAAGAAACGGCGCAAAGTCTGAATGTTGTTATCCGCAATAATAGACTGACGCGCCTGCGCCAGTTTTTCTTCATAAATGGCCTGTCGCCATTCCAGCGGCGTCTTCACCGCCAGATTATCATCTTCCAGCACGGTCAGTTCAACCGGCGTCTGATGCAATGCCGATAAAGCATCCGTCAGCACTTTCTGCGCGGACGGCGAATTCAGGTGCTTTTGCGAGGAACGCAGGTGCAGGCAGATTTTGCCTGGTTCCGGCTGCTCACGATACGCATTCAGCGCCAGTTGCTGCACCAGTTTCGGAATGGTCATCCGGCTGATCTCAGCCGCCCATTCATCACGTTCAATCGCTTCTTCCGCCAGGCGGGAAGCCAGTTCCGGCGATTTTTCATGTTCCAGCGCGGTGCGCAGCGCTTTCGGTGTCGCCACCGGTTCCGGTGCGACTTCCGGTTCCATCATCGCTTTCCAGCGATACGCTTCTTCTTTTATCGGCGCGGCAGGTTCTTTCTTCACAGCCAATGTCTGCGCACGCTCAGTCACCGAAGCGAGACGCTCCAGTGCTGAGGTTGCCGGCCGCGCTTTTCCTGGCGCTGCCGGCTCAGCTTTTTTTGGGGTGGTACTCCCCTGCCTGAGCAATTGTGTTCGTGCCTGTAAAAGTTGCGCGGTGGAATCCGGCATTGACGCCGGTTCTGCATTTCCCTGCGGCGCAGGCGCATTATCGTTTTGTTGCGGCGGTGCGTTACGCGGTGCCGCCGGTTGTGATGGAGCCTGCGGCGCCACATAAGCTGGGGCTGCGACTGGCTGGGGAGCCGGTTCAGCAATAATCACTTTCGGATGGAAGGCCAGCGCGCGCAGCAGCGTCATTTCAACACCCATACGTTTGTCCGGCGCATAGGCCAGCTCTTTGCGGCCAATCAGTAAGGTCTGATAATAAAGCTGTACGTCCGCAGGCGGAATGACACGCGCCAGTTCGCGCAGGCGTTGTTCAATCGCCGCGTAATGATTATCGAGAACCGACGGTAACAACTGAACCATTGCAATGCGGTGCAGCAACGCCAGCGTTTCCACCAGCAAATTTTCCCAGTCCACGCCACGGGACGCGGCCTGTTCGACCTGCGCCATCATCTGTCCGCCATCGGCGCTGACCAGYGCTTCCAGCATTGCCAGCGGTTGTTCGTCATCCAGTGTACCGAGCATTTGTGCCACGGTTTCGGTCGTCACCGCGCCCTGCCCCATCGCGATCGCCTGATCGGTCAGGCTCAGCGCATCACGCATACTGCCGTCGGCAGCGCGCGAAAGCAGCTGTAAAGCGCGCGGTTCCGTGGCGATGGTTTCCTGGGTTAATACATGTTCGAGCTGTTTACGGATCTGTTCAGCGTCCAGCGCTTTGAGATGGAACTGCAAACAACGCGATAAAATGGTGACCGGCAGTTTTTGCGGATCCGTCGTTGCCAGCAGGAATTTGACGTGTGCGGGCGGCTCTTCCAGCGTTTTCAACAGCGCATTAAAACTGTGACGCGAGAGCATGTGCACTTCGTCAATCAGGTAAACTTTGAAGCGGCCCCGCGCCGGTGCATATTGCACGTTATCCAGCAGCTCGCGGGTGTCTTCGACTTTGGTACGGGAAGCGGCATCGATTTCAATCAGATCGACAAAACGGCCCTGCTCGATCTCGCGGCAGTTATCACACACGCCACAAGGGGTGGAGGTAATGCCAGTTTCGCAGTTAAGGCCTTTCGCCAGCAGACGGGCGATGGTGGTTTTCCCTACGCCACGGGTACCGGAAAACAGGTAGGCGTGATGGATGCGCCCGAGCGACAAGCCATTGGCCAGCGCGGTCAGCACATGTTCCTGTCCGACGACGTCGGCAAAAGTTTGGGGGCGCCACTTACGGGCAAGAACCTGATAGCTCATTAATACTTCATCGTTGATTTATAATGAATAATTTGACGATACACGAAAAAACATCGTTTAACCCGTCTTTCTGCGCTGGTCTGCGAAACGGAGACTGAAGACTCAGCATAATGATGCCGGAGCCAGACTGCCACTTCTTAGTGTACCAGCAGGGTCGCCATCATTCCTATTACTTTACTTTTTGCGCAGCGCGCCGCAGTTTCTCCACCTTCCTCCTCCTCCTGACAATTCGCCTCACGGGATGAGGGCAAATTTTGCCCACTCATTACACTTAAATTCACCTCTGTTCTGATAATGCTTCCTGCCTTTCGTAAGGAGAGCCATGAAACACCTGACACTGCCTTTATTATTGCTCATTTCTCCCGCCGCACAGGCCGACTGGACGCTGCAAGGCTTCCCCGGTTTCGCCGAACCGGTCAGCGGAATATTCACCAGCCACGCCACATTACCTAAGGGACAACGCACACTGGAATTACATCAGGATAATCAGTGCTGGCAACCCACGGGTGCGGTAAAGCTTAACGAAATGCTGTCGCTGCAACCTTGTGAAAGCCAGGTGCCGGTTAACTGGAAACTGTTCCGCGCGGGGGATTATCAGGTTCGAATTGATACCCGCAGCGGCACACCCACGCTTCAGCTCAGTTTGAAAACGGCGGAGGAGACCGTCGCCCCGGTGGCGAAAACCTGTCCGCGTGGAGATGGAAAACCGCTGACCGTCGATGTCTCCGGCACTTTTGCTGAGGGTGAAACTGTTCGCGATTTTTATTCTGGTCAGAGCACACAGGTCAGCGGCGGCCACATCACAATGATGCCGGATCCGGCCAGCGGCGGCCTGTTGTTACTGGAAACAGCAGAGCGCAAAGCGCCCGCGGCGTTTAGCTGGAAAAACGCCACGGTGTATTTCGTACTGACCGATCGCTTTGAAAACGGCAATCCGGATAACGATCACAGCTATGGCCGTCACAGTGACGGAATGCAGGAAATCGGCACTTTCCACGGCGGTGATCTGGCCGGGCTGACCAGCAAACTCGACTATCTGCAACAGCTCGGCGTTAACGCACTTTGGATCAGTTCGCCGCTCGAGCAGATCCACGGTTGGGTCGGCGGCGGCACCAAAGGCGACTTCCCGCATTATGCCTATCACGGCTATTACACGCTCGACTGGACAAAACTCGATGCCAATATGGGCACCGGCGAAGATTTACAGAAACTGGTCAGCGAAGCGCACAAACGTGGGATCCGCATTTTATTTGATGTTGTCGTCAATCACACCGGCTATGCCACGCTGGCAGACATGCAAACCTTCCAGTTCGGCTCGTTGTATCTGAAAGGTGATGACATCGGAAAAACACTCGGCAAAAACTGGACTGACTGGAAGCCCGGTCCAGGCCAGAACTGGCACAGTTTTAATGATTATATTAATTTCGGCGACAAAGACGGCTGGAGCACCTGGTGGGGGAAAAAATGGATCCGCACCGACATTGGTGACTATGACTCGCCCGGTTATGACGATCTGACGATGTCATTGGCCTTCCTGCCGGATATTAAAACGGAATCGACGCAAGCCAGCGGCCTGCCCGTTTTCTATCGCAACAAACCCGATACGGCCGCACGTGAAATTCCCGGTGCAACACCGCGTGATTATCTGGTCACCTGGCTCAGTCAGTGGGTGCGGGATTACGGCATAGACGGATTCCGTGTGGATACCGCCAAACACGTCGAAAAAGCGACACTGGCATTACTCAAAGACCGTTCAGCCGAAGCCCTGAAACAATGGAAAACGGCCAATCCTGCAAAGGCGCTGGATGACGCACCATTCTGGATGACCGGCGAGGCATGGGGCCACGGCGTGATGAAAAGTGATTATTACGCCAATGGTTTTGACGCAATGATTAATTTTGATTTTCAGGATCAGGCCGCGGCGGCGCTGAGTTGTTTTGCCAGCATCGATGCAACTTATCAGCAGATGGCGGAGAAAATGCAGGATTTCAATGTCCTCAGTTATTTGTCATCGCATGATACCCGGCTGTTTTTCGCTGCCGATGCCAAAGGTTCTCTACCGTTACAGCAGCGCGCCGCAGATTTGTTGCTACTGGCACCCGGCGCGGTGCAGATTTATTACGGCGATGAAAGTGGTCGCCAGTTTGGCGCGACGGGTTCAGATCCTTTACAGGGAACGCGTTCTGACATGAACTGGAGTGAGCTGACCGGCCCGAAACAGGCTTTACTGAAGCATTGGCAAAAACTGGGAACTTTCAGGGAACAACATCCGGCGGTTGGCGCAGGCGTGCAGAAATCGCAGCTGACGGCGCAATATTATGCCTTCAGCCGTCAGCAAGGTGACGATAAAATAATGGTGGTCTGGGCAGAAGAAAGAGGGAAATAACGGCGCAGAAAGCAAAAGGCCTCGCGTTAACGGCGAGGCCAGTTCACATCAACGCGCATGAATCAGTGGCCGTCGAAACAGACCAGGCTGTAGCAGTTGATATTTGAATCGTTCAGGCGTTTTTCACCGCCCAGTTCCGGCAGGTTAATGATGAATGCAGCATCAGTCACTTCTCCCCCCAGACGACGGATCAGTTTCGCGGTGGCTTCAATCGTGCCGCCTGTTGCCAGCAAATCGTCGATCACCAGAATTTTTTCGCCAGGTTGAATCGCATCAACGTGGATTTCAAGACTGTCAGTGCCGTATTCAAGATCGTAGGTTTCGCTGATGGTTTCACGCGGTAATTTGCCCGGTTTACGCACGGGAACAAAGCCCACGCCCAGAACCAGCGCAACCGGTGCGCCAAACAGGAAACCTCGTGCTTCAGTGCCCACCACTTTGGTGACGCCGGCATCGCGGTAACGGTCGGCCAGTAACTGAATGCTTGCAGCGTAAGCTTTTGGGTCTTCCAGCAAGCTGGTGACGTCACGGAACAGTATGCCTGGCTTAGGATAGTCAGGGATGGTTTTGATACTGTCTTTAATAAACTGTAGCTGCTGTGCGGTAGCGGTCATAATGTAATTGCCTGATAAAGCTGCTGTTCATACTTAAACGCGGGCGGTCAAATGTCCCCCGCCATGCCTGTATAAAGCATGTCGTTCAAGGAAGGAAATTGGGAGCGCACCGACGTACGAGATGCCCAAATCTATGCAAAGCTGCTTTAAAAAGCAACCCGCAGCCGGACATGATCGCCTGTTTTATTGCTCAAGGTCAACCACAGGTAATCGCCACATCATGATCAGCAGCGAAAACATCATGCAAACCAATAAAATACGCACCCACAATAACGGCACAAAATATATCGAAATAGCGAAAGTCACCACAATCAGCGCAACCGCTTTCGGCTTTACACCTTTCGGTAACGCGCGATGTGTCTGCCAGTGGCGCAGATAGCTGCCAAACCATGAGCGGTACAATAACCACTGATGGAAACGGGGTGAGGACCGGGCAAAGCACCAGGCCGCCAGCAGTAAAAAGGGAGTTGTCGGCAACAACGGTAACACCACGCCGAGCGTCGCCAGCACCACACACAACCAGCCAACGGTAATCAGTAGTACACGTTTCATGCATTTCCTTCAGCTTAAAACAGGCTGCATAGACGATTTACGGTTTCTCAGTGTAAACAAGTGCGCAGAGGCTGTCATACCGGTAAGCTACGCCAGAGTTTAAGGGAGATTATCGTGAGCACAGAACGAATTTTACATGTCCTCGATCAGCAGATCGAAACACTGGCTCGGGAAATTGAACCGATCGGCCATGTTTCCGCCTCACAGGCACGGTTTGATGTCGCACTTTTCTCAACCAAAGGCACCCGGTTGCGCGATTATCTGGCAGAAATTAAAACCAATTTGCGGCAACTGAATCAGGAAGTACTCGAAAAACGCTCTGCGCAGGTGGCGTTTATCGCCGAACGGCTGGTGGCACAAATTACCGCCATGCAGCGCGAGCTGGCGACCCAGTCTCTGCGCAAAACGCACCAGACACCGGAACGCAAAAGCCATGATAATTACACCAAACTGGCGGAAACTCAGCAGTTCGAGCGACGTCTGATTGCGATGATTGAAGATCGGGAAACCACGCTGGGTCAGCTGGCGACATTCAGCGATCAGCAGCGGGTGCAGAAGGAACTGGCGGCGCTCGAAGGACGTTTAATGCGTTGTCGTCAGGCGCTGGCCAAAATAGAGAGACAAATCGAGCGGCAGGAAAAAGGTTTTTGAATCTTTATCACATTTTTTTAATCCGGCATTCAGGCCGGACCTTTTCTTATCTATAATAGTAAGTCCAAAACCTGCTAATCATAATGTTGGCCTATATGTCCGTAGAAAATGCGCCCCCCGAACTTCAGCTTGCTGTCGATTTGATTTACCTGCTTGAGTGCAATGAAATTGCCCCTGAAACCGCGCTTGCGGCGCTGGAAATCGTACAACGCGATTATCAGGAAAAGTTGAAAAACAGTAAGAGTACGCTTTCGATCAGTTACCTTTAAGCTGACCGGCTGCCTGCTTCAGGGGAACCCGTCAATTTCCCCTGAATGGCACCGAATTTCTCAGCTCTGTGGCAATGCATCCGGTTCATCGCCCGGTTGTCGCATTACACGTTTCACTTCCTGCACTTCACTGCCGTCCTGATTATGCAGATACACCTCCAGCTGATTGAACGCGATATTAATGCCGTTTTCGCGGCAAAGCTTATCAATGCTGCGGTTAAGTTCATCCACGGTATAACTGCGATCCCCCAGCTCACGCACATACACTCGCAGTTCGTGATCGAGCGTGCTGGCCCCGAAATTCAGGAAGAACACCAATGGCGCGGGGTCACTCATCACACGGGCATTTTCATGCGCCGCCTGCAATAAGATCTCTTTCACTTTGTCGAGATCGGAACCATACGCCACACCGAGTTTGATCAACACGCGGGTGACGGTGTCGCTCAACGACCAGTTGATCAGCCGCTCGGTCACAAACGCTTTATTCGGGATGATCACTTCTTTGCGGTCGAAATCGATAATCGTGGTCGCACGGATACGAATGCGGCTGACGGTGCCTGAGAATGTCCCGATGGTCACGGTATCGCCAATACGCACCGGGCGTTCGAAGAGAATGATCAGCCCTGAAACAAAGTTCGCGAAGATCTCCTGCAAACCAAAGCCCAGCCCCACCGACAGCGCGGCCACCAGCCATTGCAATTTATCCCACGAGACGCCGAGCGATCCGAGCGCTGTCACTGCGCCAATCACCGTAATCGAATAGGTCAGAATGGTCGTAATGGCGTAGGACGTCCCCTGCCGCAATTGCAGCCGCGACAACACGACAACCTCAAGCAATCCCGGCAAATTTCGCGTTAATACATACGCCACAATCACCGCGAGGAAACCGAGCAGGAAATTCCCCAGCGTCACCGTTTGCTGAATGACCGCGCCCGCCACCGTGCTGGAGTAATGCCACAAGGTAATGCTGTCCAGATACGAAATCACCGTCAGCAAATCCGACCAAATCCAGTAAAACACTGTCGCGAAGATAAAGAACAGACCCATCGTGGTCAGGCGTAATGACTGCTGGTTGATCTGATCCAACCCGATCTGCGGCTCTTCGACTGGCTCGTTGCCCTCCGCGCCATCTTTCGCCGCTATGGTCTGGCGACGCGCCAGCGCTCGGCGATAAGCCAGGCGCCGCTCGGCAACACTGAGTCCGCGCAATGCCGCAAGATAGGCAATGTTCCAGAAAATCAGCAGATACAGGCTGTCAATCCAGCGACCTGCCAGTCGCAACGTGGTGTAAAAATACCCGCTGACCACCAATCCGACGAAGAAAATCGGTGCCAGGGCAATCGCCGTCACCACCACCAGCCGAATACTGTGCGAATCTTTTTCACGCCAGCCATCGCGCGCAATCGGGAAAACCAGAACAGTCAGGGCTAGCATCGTCAGGAAAATCACGACCTGACCGATGATGTCATCCACCAGCCCGAGCGGCGCTTTCTCACCGCGTACCGACCAGAAAATCAGCGGTAACATCACCAGACTCAGACGAATGACAGAACGACGATAGTGAGCACAAGTGGCCGCCGGCGTATTGAAGTGCCGTTCATTTATGCCGCCCGGTTTGAGAATTCGATAACAAAAGCCCATCACCAGCTGGAAAACCGCCAACCGTTGCGCCAGTGTCCAGAAGAAATCACTCGGCTCGATATCACACACTGAAAGCCAGTAGCCGATGCCGAGCATCAGCAGGACGCCGGGCAAAACATTCAGCGCCATTAATGCCAGCGCCTGCGGCGTATGCAATTGGCTGTCCCGCTTGAGCTGTCCGACATCATTGCTCAACATTTCAATCCGCTGGTTAATATATTTCCTGCGCCACAGCAGCAACAAAATTACGGTTAACAGCGGAATGGTCACCGGCAGGGAATGCAGTGCACCCAGCATCAGCTCACCCGGCGGAATACTGACATGCAGGCTGCTCAGCTGATTTTTCACTTCATCTGGCAATGACTTGATGAACTCCCAGTTCATCGGTTTATTGCTGCTCACCCAAAAAATTTGCTGGGTCAGCGTTTCGGTCAGCGACTGGTTGATGCTCAGCAATTGTTGCTGGTTAATCTGCAAACTGATGGCCAGCGACAGCTGATTACCGAGCTGTTTATTCAGTTGATCAAGTAGCTCACGTCGCATGTCGACAATCTGATCCAGTGCATCACTGATATCGCCGTTAATCGTCTCTTTGCTGTTGGCCACTACGCCCTGAATGTAGCTGTCGCCCTGGAATAAGGCATCACGCTGCTGATTGATCTTGAACTGTTCGAGACGCAGATCGGCAATGTGCGTGCTCATGTCCGTTATCAGGCCGGAAGGCGGGATGGTATTTTGTTGTTGCTGATACAAAATGCGCGACAGCAATAAACTGCCTTTCAGTACAGTGATTTGCTCTTTGAGGTCATGCTCAGCCTGCGCCGAACGGTCGAGCCAGTTTTTCACCGTGATGTTTTTCTGCACCAGTTGGTTGCCCTCTTCCGTGGCGGCAATCAGGCGTTCACTGAGCTGGCGGTTAATCCCCAGTTCCTGCGCAACAAGCGGATCATTTTGGATGTCCGAGGTGTCGTCCGGGGTCTGTGCTTCTTTTGCCGTGCGTTCAGACAAAATCAGCCGTTTTCCGTTGACCACTTCCTGCAACAGCTGCGCGGTATGTTCCAGCTGGCTGATGTGCGCATTGGTGTAATCGCGTTGTTTTTGCAGTAAATCCTGTAACGTAGTGTTGGCCTCGAGGCTCTTACGTTGCAGATCAATCTGCGCAGTCAGCAAAGCCTGCTGCGTCACGAGCATATTTTGCTGAGTAGTTCGTAAATCTTGCTGACCAGGCGACATGCCATTGAGCTGATTGCGGATTTTCTGGATAGCCAGCGAATAGGTGTACATCGCGTTCTGCACGCGTTCCGGCTGGGTTTGCAGGGAAATCAGCTGGGTATTGAATGTGGATAAATCTTCCTGAGAAGACTGRAGATCATCGAGGGTATCGTTAAGACGATTTTCCAGCTGACGCAGCGATAAAGCGCCAAGTTGCGCTTTGTTGACGTCATCTTTGGGGTTGTTTTTGATTTGCTCGAGGCCATCCATCGCCACCCGTAACTTCTGCGGTGCTTCTGCGACCTGTTTTTGCAGCTGATTAACTTCCTGTTTCACCCGATCGAGCGCATCAAGGTATTCCAGCGTGTGGATCAAATCCTGTTGCGATAGCTTATCGACCGGCGTCAGGTTTTTTTGGCGATTTAACGCATCAAGCTGGTTTTGAACTTCATTACGGCCCGGAATATCATTACTGGCAGCATGACCGGGGAAGGAGAAAAGAAACAATGCAACGCATATCACAAACGTAAAAAAACCTGCCATTCCCTTTTTTTTCAGGAGAGAAATTACGTCAGAAGCGGCGGCCAGAAACCAGATAAACATACGTCGGTGTCAACTCATACCAAATGAATAATAGGTGATGACAATAGCAGCGTTCACGATGAAAGGAAGGAGAAAAGCGTATCTGAATACAACATCAGTGTGTTTATTTTGTCGCCAAAATGGAGAACAGATTTGCAGGCTTATTAATACAGCGGAAAGCAGTAAGACGTTATTTTATCATGGTAAGAAAGGATGAGTGGCGGAGCATATCTATATACGTATCCACAAACCTTCCGGCATTGCCTTCTAAATCAAAGCTTTCAGGAATAAATAACCAGTTTTCCATTAAACCGGAKAGATAGGCGCGTAAAATAACTGCGGCCTGGCGGGTATCGAGATTGGCCGGGAGTTGCTTTTCTTCTATGCAGCGTACGAGAATACGCTCAATTTTACCGTATCCTTCCATATAGAGCGCTTTGCGCGCTTCATGAACCGATGTCATCTCCCCAACAAATTCACATTTATGGAATATAATCTCCATCAATGCTTTACGCTGGCTATCTGTGACGGTGGCGACCAGTATGTAAATAAGGATTTCGCGCAAAATACGCAGTGGATTATTCGGAAACTTTGTCTGATACTCTACTTCGAGCACTTTTATCCGGGATTCATAAGCTTCCCAGATCGCGTTAAACAGTTCCACTTTGTTCCTGAAATGCCAATAAATTGCGCCCCGCGTCACACCGGCTGCATTTGCAATATCAGTCAGTGATGTCGACGATACTCCACGGGCAGAAAATTCACGCACAGCAGCATCCAGAATCTGTTGTCTGGTTTCCAGTGCCTGTGATTTGGTTTTTCGTGCCATAGGTTTATCTTTATGGGGAGTTTGATTTACATACATTCTTGAATGTATGTAACATAGCACGCACATACTAAAAGCGCAGCAATGGATTTGGGATGTTGTGATCCATTGGACAATTTGAAATCGGACACTTGAGGTTTATTTATGAACAAAAACAGAGGGTTAACGCCTCTGGCGGTAGTTCTGATGCTATCCGGAAGCTTAGCACTTACAGGATGTAACGATAAAGAAGCTCAGCAAGGTGCGCCACAGGCTCCGCAGGTTGGCGTCGTTACCCTGAAAACTGAACCGCTTAATGTGACTACCGAACTTCCTGGTCGTACTGCTGCTTTTCGCATTGCTGAAGTGCGCCCGCAGGTTAACGGTATCATTCTCAAACGTAACTTCGTTGAAGGTAGCGACATCAAAGCCGGTACCTCCTTATATCAAATTGATCCTGCCACTTATCAGGCCGCGTATGACAGCGCTAAAGGCGATCTGGTAAAAGCTCAGGCGAATGCACAAATTTCCCGTCTTACCGTGACACGTTACAAGCCTCTGCTCGGTACCAGTTACATCAGCAAGCAAGATTACGATACGGCTGTCGCAACTGCGGCACAGGCTGATGCTGCAGTAGTCAGTGCGAAAGCAGCCGTTGAGTCTGCACGCATCAATCTCGCTTACACCAAAGTGACCTCCCCGATCAGCGGACGTATCGGTAAATCGTCTGTGACAGAAGGTGCACTGGTGTCTAACGGCCAGGCCACTGCGCTGGCAACCGTGCAACAGCTCGACCCTATCTACGTTGACGTAACACAGTCCAGCAATGATTTCCTGCGTCTGAAACAGGAACTGGCTGACGGTTCACTGAAACAGGCTGACGGTAAAGCGCAAGTCAAACTGCTGATGGATAACGGTAAAGAATATTCACAGCCGGGTACATTAGAATTCTCTGATGTGACTGTTGATGAAACCACCGGTTCCATTACTTTACGAGCCATCTTCCCGAATCCAAATGATTCCCTGCTGCCGGGTATGTTTGTGCGCGCACGTCTTGATGAAGGTGTTAACAACAACGCACTGCTGGTTCCGCAGCAAGGTATCACCCGTAACCCGCGTGGTGATGCAACAGCGATGGTTATCGGCGCTGACAATAAAGTTGAACTTCGTACTGTGACCACAACACAAGCTATTGGCGACAAATGGGTTGTTACTGACGGTTTAAAAAGTGGCGATAAAGTTATCGTGACAGGACTGCAAAAAATTAAGCCAGGCGTACAGGTTACTGCACAGGAAGTCGATCAAAACGCAGCAGCGCCCGCTACAGCGACGAAGTCTTAATAGGAGCCGGTAATTCATGGCTAAGTTTTTTATAGATCGTCCCATCTTTGCATGGGTGATCGCCATCATAATCATGTTGGCGGGGGGATTGGCAATTCTTAAATTGCCAATTGCGCAGTATCCAACCGTTGCGCCACCGGCTATCCAGCTGACCGCAACCTATCCGGGCGCGGATGCGCAGACGGTACAGGATACCGTTACTCAGGTTATTGAACAGAACATGAACGGTATCGACAACATGATGTACATGTCGTCGACCAGTGATTCATCCGGTACTGTTCAGATTACCCTGACCTTTGCTTCAGGTACTGACGCGGATATCGCACAGGTACAGGTTCAGAACAAACTGCAGCTCGCAACGCCGTTGCTGCCGCAGGAAGTTCAGCAACAGGGTATTTCCGTTGAGAAATCGAGCAGCAGCTTCCTGATGGTGGCCGGTTTTATTTCCAACAATGGTTCAATGACTCAGGATGACATCGCCGACTACGTCGGTTCCAACGTCAAGGATCCTATCAGCCGTACCGCCGGTGTGGGTGACGTTCAGCTGTTCGGTGCTCAGTACGCGATGCGTATCTGGATGGATCCGAACAAACTGAACAACTTCCAGCTGACGCCGGTGGATGTGATTAACGCCATCAAAGTTCAGAACAACCAGATTGCAGCCGGTCAGTTGGGTGGTACGCCACCGGTTCCGGGCCAGCAGTTGAACTCCTCTATCGTGGCCCAGACCCGTCTGAAGTCACCGGATGAATTCGGCAAAATCATTCTGAAAGTGAATCAGGATGGTTCTCAGGTTCGCCTGAAAGATGTGGCTAAAATCGAACTCGGTGGTGAAAACTACGACGTTATTGCCCGTTTTAACGGACAACCTGCGTCAGGTTTGGGTATCAAACTGGCAACGGGTGCGAACGCCCTGAACACCGCAGCGTCTGTAAAAGCCACGCTGGCTAAACTTGAACCGTTCTTCCCGGCTGGCTTAGAAGTTGTTTACCCATACGACACTACGCCGTTCGTAAAAATCTCGATTAAAGAAGTCGGTAAAACGCTGTTCGAGGCCATCGTCCTGGTATTCCTGGTGATGTTCCTGTTCCTGCAAAACTTCCGCGCAACCCTGATCCCAACGATCGCGGTTCCTGTGGTCTTGCTGGGCACCTTTGCAATCCTGGCGGCATTCGGTTATTCGATAAACACCCTGACGATGTTCGGGATGGTGCTCGCGATAGGCTTGCTCGTCGATGACGCCATCGTCGTCGTCGAGAACGTCGAACGCGTCATGGTCGAAGAGGGGCTGCCGCCTAAAGAAGCCACCAAAAAATCCATGGAGCAAATCCAGGGTGCATTGGTCGGTATCGCGATGGTGCTGTCCGCAGTATTCATTCCGATGGCCTTCTTCGGCGGTTCAACCGGTGTTATCTACCGTCAGTTCTCCATCACCATCGTTTCTGCCATGGTGCTGTCGGTTCTGGTGGCGATGATCCTGACGCCTGCGCTTTGTGCGACCATGCTTAAGCCGGTTGCCAAAGGCGAGCATCACGAGAAGAAAGGTTTCTTCGGCTGGTTTAACAAGAAATTCGAGCAAAGTACGCACCACTACACCGACAGCGTAGGCAACATTCTGCGCAGCACCGGTCGTTATCTGGTGATTTATCTGTTGATCGTTGTCGGCATGGCATTCCTGTTTATCCGCCTGCCAACCTCCTTCCTGCCGGAAGAAGACCAGGGTGTATTCCTGACCATGGCGCAATTGCCAGCAGGTGCAACCCAGGAACGTACGCAGAAAGTGCTCGATGAAGTTACCGATTACTATCTGAACAAAGAAAAAGCTAACGTGAACTCGGTGTTTACGGTTAACGGCTTTGGCTTCGCAGGTCGTGGTCAGAATACCGGTATCGCGTTCGTCAGTCTGAAAGACTGGTCTGAGCGTAGCGGCGCTGAAAACAAGGTTCCTGCGATTGCAGGCCGTGCAATGGGTGCGTTCAGTACCATTAAAGATGCACTGGTGTTCCCGTTCAACTTACCCGCGATTGTTGAGTTGGGTACGGCGACAGGCTTCGACTTCCAGCTGATTGACCAGGCTAACCTTGGGCATGACAAACTGACACAAGCACGTAACCAGTTGCTGGGCATGGTGGCTCAACATCCTGACTTGCTGACTCAGGTTCGTCCGAACGGTCTGGAAGATACACCACAGTACAAAATCGAGATTGATCAGGAAAAAGCAACGGCACTTGGCGTTTCAATTTCCGACATCAACACCACATTGGGTGCCTCGGTTGGTGGTAGCTACGTCAACGACTTCATCGATCGTGGTCGTGTGAAGAAAGTGTACGTTCAGGCTGAAAATAAATACCGTATGTTGCCATCAGACATCAACAATCTGTATGTCCGTGGCAGCGCAGGCCAGATGGTGCCGTTCTCCGCGTTCTCAAGTGCGAAATGGGAATACGGCTCACCGCGTCTGGAACGTTATAACGGCCTGCCATCAATGGAAATTCTGGGTCAGCCAGCTCCGGGTAAAAGTTCGGGTGCTGCCATGGCGATGATGGAGTCTCTGGCTTCTAAACTGCCAAACGGTATCGGCTATGACTGGACTGGCCTGTCTTATCAGGAACGTTTGTCAGGTAACCAGGCCCCGGCCTTGTACGCTATCTCCCTGATCGTCGTCTTCCTGTGTCTGGCAGCGTTGTACGAAAGCTGGTCAATACCGTTCTCGGTTATGCTGGTGGTTCCGCTCGGTGTTGTCGGTGCACTTATTGCAGCTACGATGCGCGGTTTGAGCAACGACGTATACTTCCAGGTGGGTCTGCTGACCACTATCGGGCTGTCTGCGAAGAACGCCATATTGATTGTTGAATTCGCCAAAGACCTGATGGATAAAGAAGGCAAAGGTCTTATCGAATCAACGCTTGAAGCGGTTCGTATGCGTCTGCGCCCGATCCTGATGACATCGCTGGCGTTCATCCTTGGTGTTATGCCGCTGGTTATCAGTTCCGGTGCAGGTTCCGGCTCACAGAACGCTGTAGGTACCGGCGTAATGGGCGGGATGATCACGGCGACCCTGCTGGCGATCTTCTTTGTTCCGGTCTTCTTCGTGGTGGTTCGTCGCCGCTTTGGTAAGAAGAACGAGGATATCGAACATACGCACAAAGTAGAGCATCCGACGCTGTAACCGGATCTCCCACCTAAACGAAAGGCCGCTTATGCGGCCTTTTTTTTCGCCTGAGACTTGAACCTGAAAAAGGATGAGCGCATAATTAATGTTATAGTATAACATAACATTTAGAGGCATTATGAAACCCACTATCCATCCTGCGTACCGCACCGTGGTTTTTCACGACACCAGTGCTGACGAATACTTCAAAGTTGGCTCGACTATCTCGACGGACCGCACCATTGAACTGGAAGGGGCTACCTACCCGTATATCAGCATTGAAGTGTCTTCAGCCTCTCACCCTTACTACACCGGTAAGCAGAAAGAGTATTCCAAAGAAGGCAGTACCGCGCGCTTTAACCAACGCTTCGGCAGCTTCCTCGGTAAGAAATAAATGACATCAGGGAAATCGTTATGCAAGTTCTGAGTTCATTACGTTCAGCGAAAAATCGTCATCCGGATTGCCGCGTAGTCCGCCGCAAAGGCAGGGTTTATGTGATTTGCAAAAGCAATCCACGTTTTAAAGCCGTACAAGGTAAGAAGAAAAAGCGTTAACACCTCGTCTTCTCATTCCTTCTGTACTAAAAACAAAAGCCCCGTCGCTTGCCCGACAGGGCTTTTTCTTATGCTAAGACATGATGTAAAGCTCCCCACAGCATAGCCGTGAGGAGCGAAGATCTTATTTCATGCTGGCGACAATCGTCTCAACGTTATGCTTAAACGCTTTCACGTAAGTTGTCGCTGGTCCTTTCGGGCCGGACAATGCTTCAGGGTACAACTCCCCCCCTGGCTCAGCACCGCTGGCTGCTGCTATCTGTTTAACCAGACGCGGGTCGGTCTGATTTTCGATGAAGTAAGTTTTCACCTTCTCTGCTTTAATCTGCTTAATCAGAGAAGCCACACCACTGGCACTTGCTTCAGCTTCCGTAGAAAAACCAACGGGCGCCATAAAGCTGACGTGATATTCCTGACCAAAATAGCCGAAGGCATCATGGCTGGTCAGCACTTTACGTTTCGACTGTGGGATACCGGTAAATTCAGTTTTTGCCCACGCATCCAGCTTTTGCAATTGTTCAATATAAGCAGTGCCGCGCTGACGGAAATAATCCGCATCTTCTGGATCCACTTTGATCAGCGCATTCATCACGTTAGTGGCATAAATCACGCCATTCGCCATACTGTTCCATGCATGAGGATCGGTGATTTGCTTACCGTCTTCTTCCATTTTGCGGGAATTTACGCCTTCCGATGCTGTTACCAGATGACCTTTATAACCCGATGCAGTCACCAGGCGATCGATCCACCCTTCCAGGCCCAGACCGCTGACAAAGACAACATCAGACGCATTGATGGCTTTGCTGTCTTTAGGTGAAGGTTCGAAGCTATGCGGGTCACCGTCCGGTCCGACTAACGTCGTGACTTTCACATGCTCCCCCCCCACTTCCTGAACGATATCTCCAAGAATTGAAAAGCTGGCTACCGCATTGACGGTTTTAGCCATCGCCAGCGGACTCGACAGCAGGGCAGCTACTGCGAGTGATACAGGTAATAATTTCATCATGTCCCCTTAATTGTGGTACTGCTTATTAACGTATTGCTGCTTAACTTCGCGAGGCGGTTAACATGCCGCCCCGCTTTCCGAATAAAACCGAAATGAAGAAGATCACTGTCGCACTCAGCACTATCGCGGGCCCGGCGGGCAACGAAGCATAATAAGACCAGATGAGTCCTACAACGCTGGCAATCACACCAATAATCATCGCGCTCAGTAAGGTATGAGGCAGGTCGCGAGCCCAGAAACGGGCACTGGCGGCAGGCAACATCATCAGCCCGACAGACATCAGAGTGCCGAGGATCTGGAAACCCGCCACCAGATTGATCACCACCAGCGCCAGAAACATTCCATGGATCGCTGCCAGCCATTTTCCGGCGCTGACACGCAGAAATAGCGAATCAAATGACTCAATGACCAGTGCACGGTAAATGCATGCCAAGACCAGTAAAGAAAGACTGGCGATAATACCGACCATAATCATGGCGGATGAATCGATGGCAAGAATTGAGCCAAACAGCACATGTAAAAGATCCACGCTCGAACCGCGCAGGGAAACCAGCGTGACCCCAAGTGCCAGAGAGCCAAGATAGAAACCGGCGAAACTGGCGTCTTCTTTCAATTGTGTACGACGACTCACCAGCCCGGACAGCATCGCAACAGCCAGGCCTGCGATAAAACCACCAATCCCCATGGCGACCAGCGACATCCCCGAGATCAGATAGCCAATCGCTGCGCCGGGTAAAACAGCATGCGAAAGTGCATCACCCACCAGACTCATCCGGCGTAATAACAGGAAAACGCCCAATGGCGTGGCGCTGATTGATAATGCGATGCAGGCAATCAAAGCGCGCCGCATGAAACCGAATTCAATGAAAGGATCGGCAAGCAGATGAAAAAGCATCATGAATTTGCGACTCCCGTCGTCAGGGAGAAAGGTTCTGTCGAAATGCAGGCATGCGCCTGATGAGGAAAATGCCCGAGGACATCCTGTGCGCTTCCCCATAAATTCTGCTGTCCACTGAGGTAAAGCACGTGCGGAAAGTGTCGTGCAACCATCGAAATATCATGCAAAACCGCGATGACAGTTTTTCCTTCCTGATGCCATTGCGCGATGACTTTTAACAGTAAATCGATGGTTTGAGTGTCGATACCTGTGAACGGTTCATCAAGCATAATGAGGGGTGCCTGTTGCACCAGTAAGCGGGCAAACAGCGTACGTTGCAATTGCCCGCCAGAAAGCGATCCTACGGGCAGATGCGACATTTCCGTCATCCCCACCGTCTCCAGCGCCTTATCGACGGCTATCGCAGACTGTTGGTTTATGCCACCGAATAACCCGCTTTGCGGCCAGCATCCCATCGCGACCAGATCAAACACGCTGATAGGGAAACTGCGATCCAGCTCAGCCTGCTGTGGCAAATACGCCAGTCGGGGGCGTTTCCCGCCCGTGAAAGTTATATTCCCTGCCACAGCCTGCTGCAAACCGGCTAATGTTTTGAGAAAGGTGGATTTCCCGGCACCGTTGGCACCAATGACAGCTGTCAGGGAACCCGGACAAAACTGTCCGTTAAGGGGCATGGCCACCGCCTGACGGTCATACCCCACTTCGAGGTCATTAACAAAAATCATGGTAGTGAAATTGCCCAGTAAATAGCTGCCCATAACAAAGCGAGCACAGCCAGTACAGCGACGCAGCGTACCGGCGAAGAAAGTGTAAAGAGTGTTTTTGTCATACCCCCTCCAAAAAGTTATAATATAACATCACAATAGGGTATGAGTATCAATACATGAACTGTTTCAGTTTTTTACGGCAGAAGGGATAGCAGGCCGTTTTTGAAAGAACACGGATCTTAACTGTTAAAAAAGAGTAAAAATTGATGAATGAGTTGTAATTTGCACTACAATCAAAAAGTTATGGAATTTTGGTTTGGAAATTTTTTTCTCTGCCCAAAACACATCCTGATGAAAATATGCGATAATGAAGGGATATGTGCTTAAGAGGTAAATGCCTTTGAAGAAATTGATCCATTGTGATATTAATGGGAATATTCTTACGGTTGATGAGTTACAACAGATTATTGAACCTGCTTTGTCTGAAATTGAAGAGTCCTTAATTGGAGATTTAACTTATTTTTCAGAAAATGCGCGTTATGAAACAAATTCTTTGCAGATCGTGTCAATAACACAAATTGGCAAAAACTATTATTCAATGACTTACCAGTTCAAATGGACGATTTTCAATGGTTGTCTGGACATTAATGCTGATGAGTTAACGAAGCAAAGTGTCAGATTCTGGGTTAAACCTGACGGATTGGAGTTTGATATTATTGAGTCCTTCAAAGGCTCAACGGCTGAAGAATTGTAAGTTTGAGTAATACGTTTGCACAGCTTTCTAAAAATGAATTATATTTAAAATACCGGCTGTATATTAAATCCTTTAAACCTCATCCCGAACACTGTTCATTGTGATTGTCTTTGATGTTTAAGCCAGTTCATAGCGTTTTAGTGAGAGCCGTTTCCTGTAAGCCATTAAGTTTTGTTGTTTACTCACAGAGTGTTATCAACACCGAATAAACCATTACGGAGGGGATGATATGGATGAGTACTCGCCTAAGCGGCACGATATCGCTCAGTTACGCTACCTGAATGAAATGCTGTATGATGAAGGGATTGCGACACTGGGTGACAGTCATCATGGTTGGGTTAACGATCCGACTTCGGCTGTTAACTTGCAGCTCAATGAACTGATTGAGCACATTGCATCCTTTGTGATGAGTTTTAAAATTAAGTATCCAGACGATAACCATTTAAGTGATCTGGTTGAAGAGTATCTGGATGATACCTACACGCTGTTCAGTAATTATGGAATTAACGATTCTGATTTACGCCAATGGCAAAAGACCAAGAAGCGGTTATTCAGAATGTTCTCAGGGGACTACATCTGTACCCTAATGAAGACTTGAGTAATAATTTATATGCAGTCATCAGATAAAAATCAAAAGGCTAAGATGAACAAAATCGACTATTTGATGCGTTTACGAAAATGCACCACTATCGATACACTTGAACGTGTTATTGAAAAAAATAAGTACGAACTTTCCGACGACGAGCTGGAATTGTTTTACTCGGCAGCTGACCATCGTTTAGCGGAGCTAACGATGAACAAGTTGTACGATAAAATCCCGGTATCAGTCTGGAAATTTGTACGCTGATCTATAAAGCCAGGCCGGAATATCCCCCGGTCTGGCTGGTTAATATTTAACCATATTATCGTTAATATTATTTAACTATATCTTTGAGTTAAGTTTTTCTACTTTCTCTTTGATCTGCCGATGAAATGTTTGCAACAGAAACTGAAAACATTGTTCCGTTTTAGGTGAACGCAATGGTGCGGGTTTGCGCATCATCGCCACTGTTCTGCTTAATGTGGGCTGCTGCAAGTGAATCACTGTTAATTCATTATCGTTAAGTGTTGCAGTATATAACTCTGGTAATATTGCTAATGCCAGACGCGAACGCACCAGTCCATATAACGTCTCCTGAAAATCTACGCGATAACTCACCCGTAAATTCAAACGATGACTCTCACTCAGTGATGTCACCAGCCTGCTAACATTCCCCTTTGAGAACAAGGCAATATCTCTTTTCAGCAGTTGTCGCCAGGGAATATTGTGATCCTGAGAAAGCGGATCGTCGCGTCTGATAACCGCCACAAAAGGATCTTCCAGCAGTGGATAAACAGCTATGGATTCCGGCACTGTACTGTCTGTTGCACCGATACCAAAATCCACTGATCCGTTCTCCAGTTCCAGTAATAATGCATCGTTTGTCAGGTCATGAAATTCCACACGCATATCAGGGAAATATTCCGCCAGTAATTGTGGAACGACCGGAAATAACAATGTACTCACCGAAGGTACTAATCCAATGCGTAATGTGCCATCCCCGCCCTGACGCATAATTTGCTGCATATCATCGAAAACACTAAGCGCGGTATTCAATAAACGTTCTGCATATGGCAGAACAGCCTCACCCTGTTCAGTCAGACTCACACCTTGTGCCGTCCGGTTGAGTAGTTTGCCCCCTAATACCGATTCAATTTGCCGAAGCGCACTGCTCAGCGCGGGCTGACTGATCGCCAGACGATTCGCCGTATCGGTGAAACTGCGCAGTTGTGCCAGCGTCACAAAGTATTGAATTTGCTTGAGGGAAAGGGCAGGTAACCGGCGCCAGGGTTCAGACATATGAGCAGCTATTCCGCGAAAAATAGAAAACGTTTGCTCAGCATAACCGTATCTTATAAACGGATAAAATAATTCATCTGTGCAAAGCCCCCCCTGCTCCCTACATTAGCCTCACCATTGTTTAAATCCGGACACTGATATGACCGACGGCATCACCTCCCAGCCCCTGCGCCAGCGGGCCATAAACGCAGCACTGGGGAACATCCCTTTCGACCGTCTGCTGATTAATGCCCGTGTTATCGACATGGTCACAGGGGAAATTCGCGAAGCCGATGTCGGCATCACCGGCAATATGATTGCCAGCGTTCATTCACGCGGGAAATTCACGCAGACTGAAAACGTTGATGATTTATCAGGAAATTACCTCTCTCCCGGCCTTATCGACACGCACGTTCACATCGAAAGCTCGCATTTGCCACCCGAAAAATACGCCGAAGTCGTCGTCGCTCAGGGCACAACAACGGTGTTTTGGGATCCGCATGAACTGGCGAATGTGCTGGGCGTTGCCGGGGTGCAGTACGCCATCCAGTCCAGCCGTAATCTGCCATTACGCGTGATATGCGCTGCGCCTTCCAGCGTGCCGTCAACACCGGGCTTAGAGATGTCCGGTGCGGATTTCACAGGCCAGGAAATGCAGACAATGCTTAGCTGGCCGGAAATTGCAGGTGTCGCCGAAGTGATGGATATGCATGGCGTGCTCAATGGCAGCGGGCGAATGCTGGAAATCCTCGAAGCCGGACTAAACAGCGGAAAGCTGATTGAAGGCCACGCACGCGGCCTCAAAGATGAACAATTGCAGGCGTATCTTGCCGCAGGTGTGACATCAGATCACGAACTGACCTCGGCTGATGATGCCCTGGAAAAGCTGCGTGCCGGTCTGACGCTGCAAATTCGCGGCTCACATCCTTATCTTCTGCCCGATATCGCAGCCGCTTTGCTCGCACTTCCCCATCTTTCATCACAAATAACATTGTGTACTGACGACGTACCGCCCGATCATCTGCTGGAAAAAGGCGGGCTGATCGCCTTAATCAAGCTCCTGATTTCCTACGGATTACGTGCAGAAGATGTACTACGCATGGCGACGTTGAATGCCGCTATTCGCATGCAACGTTCTGATTTAGGGCTGATTGCCGCAGGCCGCACGGCTGATCTTATCGCGTTTGACTCGCTGGAAAATCTTCTTCCGCGTGCAGTATATGTCGGCGGAACCTGTGTAGCTCAGCAAGGCAAGCTGCTGTTTACCCCTGCCGCCGCGAGCGGAGTGGTTCCACCACGAGACACCATGCGCTTAACGCCGCTGAACGCCGCTGATTTCAGGCTAAAAATTCCGGGGCTGAACAACGGCAAAGCGCGTCTGCGCAATATTAAAGGCGCACGCTTTACACAATGGAGTGAAGTAACCGTGAATGTGCGGGATGGTGCCGTACAGATACCTGACGGCTTCAGCCTGATTTGGGTTCAGCACCGCCATGGCCGCCACGACGCCACACCGAAAATGGCATTACTTGAAGGCTGGGGAGCATTGCGCGGTGCCATCGCGACCTCTTACTCTCACGACGCCCATAATCTGGTGATTATCGGCCGGGATCCTGTCGACATGATGATAGCGGCCAATCAGCTGATCGCCAGCGGCGGCGGTATGGCGTTGAGCCAGCATGGCAAGTTGCTGGCCAATATCGATATGCCGATTGCCGGAATGCTGTCTGATTTACCGGCCACGGAACTGGCGAAGCAGTTTAAAAACCTGCGCGACCTCAGTGCACAGGTCGCAGACTGGGAACCGCCTTATCGCGTTTTCAAAGCTATCGAAGGAACGTGCTTAGCCTGTAATGCAGGCCCACATCTGACTGATTTAGGGCTGACAGATGGCGGTTCACGGGAAATCGTCAACCCGGTTCTGGAAATCTGGCCAGAAGAAATCTGAAGCATTCTCAAAACCACCAGACGTAAAAAGATAGCAAACACAACATTATAAAAATTATTTTCAGGGGAATTTAAGTATGTCCGAAAGTTCTGTGAAAAATGTTACCGTCTCAGCAGACGAAAGCTGGTTACAACGCCGCTTCCATCTGCACCAGCGCCAGACCAAGATTAAAACGGAATGTCTGGCAGGCATCACCGGGTTTCTGGCGGCGGCGTATTTACTGGTGGTGATCCCGGGCTTGCTGGCCGTCAGTGGTATAGATAAAGGCGCAGCCACCACCGGCGTGATCCTGGTGTTTGTACTGGGCTCTCTCCTGATGGCTTTTTACGCCAACCTGCCCTTTATGGTCGGGCCTGGCATTGGCGGCTCGGTACTGGTCGGTATTACGCTGGCGGGCGACGGCATTACCTGGCCCGTCGCGCTGGGGATTGCATGCTGGTCGGGGATTTTATTTTTCGTGATGACAGTGTTTGGCTTACGCGAAGTAGTCACCCGTTCTGTTCCGCAGTCGATCAAGCTTGGGCTGACCGCTTCTATTGGCATTTTTGTCGCCCTGCTCGGCTTCCGCAATGCCGGGCTGGTAATGGCAAATACCAAAACACATGCGCTGGCTCTGGGAGATTTTACTGCGCCGGGTGCGTTAATTGCGCTTCTTGGTCTGCTGGTCGCCGTGGGGTTACAGGCTCGTAAAGTACCGGGTGCCATTTTATGGGCCATTTTGCTGGCGACGGTGGCGGGTATACCGTTTGGCGTAACGCATTTACCTGAGCAATGGATCTCGCTGCCTCACTCGGTTGCTCCGTTATTGGGCAAAGTCGATCTTATCGGTGCTATCAACATCGCCTTTCTGCCATTCCTGTTTATCTTCTTCGCCTCGGAGTTCTTCTCTACGATGGGCACCACACTGGCTGTCGGTGGTGAGGCTGGATTGCTCGATGAACACGGCAATATGAAAAATATCAACCGGCCTTTCATGGTGGATTCCATTGCAGCAGCGCTGGGCCCGATCGTCGGTATTCCTGCAGCTACAGCATTGATCGAATCCTCTGCCGCCGCTGAAGCAGGCGGGAAAACTGGCCTGACGGCACTTACCGCTGCAGTCATGTTTCTGCTGATGCTGTTATTTACTCCGATTGCGCTGATGATCCCGAAAGAGGCGACCGCACCGGCACTGATTCTGATTGGCCTGAACATGTTCAGTAATTTGCGAAAAGTGGACTTAGCGAATTTTACCGACGCGCTGCCGGTACTGATGATGGTAATGATTACGCTGATTTCCAACAGCTTCGGCACCGGTATCGCCGGCGGCCTGCTGTTTTACGTCATCATTAAAGTGGTCGCAGGAAAAGCACGTGAAGTGCCTGTAGGCCTTTATATTCTGGCAATCCCGCTGGTGTATTATTTTGCGACGCTGGTTCATCACTGAAACTTGCGGGTTAACAGAGGGCGCGTGAAAACGTGCCCTTTTTTATGGGCGCAGCCTGGCTTTGAAGATATTTTTAGGAGGAAATCAAAGAGAAGAGATAATTCCGGAGGCCTGAAATGGTGGAGGCCCTGCCAGCTACATCCCGGCACACACGACACCTGCCATGGCTGCTTCCTTCCGGACCTGACCAAGTTGACAAGTTAGCGTTGCGGGAGAACCAACAGGGCCCCCATTGACGTTGTCAGCTTCATTTCTCTGCTAAGAGAATCGAAGCGGTGGGCATTATCTGTGATGGCCGAAACAAAAGCAAGTTAACTGCCGACAACCGTTGTTTTCTTAAACAATACGCCTGAATCAGAGCCTACAAAACCTTAATTTTTGCGTCATACTGGCGCAAATCACTGAGGAGGATGTCATGTCGGAACCCGATAACTTTCGCCAGCGCGTATTTCAGATTATCGCCGCCATCCCGGTCGGGCAGGTCACAACTTACGGGAACGTCGCGCAACTGGCCGGTTCACCCCGCGCGGCACGTCAGGTCGGGGGGGTACTCAAGAAATTGCCGGAAGGCAGCACTCTTCCCTGGCACCGGGTGATAAACCGGCACGGTGAAATCTCTTTGCAGGGCGAAGACTTTAAACGTCAGCGTCAGGCACTGCTGGCCGAGGGCATCACGTTTAAGAAAGGCAAAATCGATTTAGAGAAATACGGCTGGAAATGGTGAATGCCTGCCTTCAAAACGCACATAAAAAAGCACCGCGAGAGCGGTGCTTAGCCATCATAAGTGATGAATTAATAGGTCGTTGGTTGTGCAGGTACCATACTAACCGGTGCAGGCGAAGTGCCCAGTCCTGGATTTGACGGGTTAGTCATTGGTCCCAGGGCACTGGGTTTGGTCGCTACAGGGACGGCGACAACCGGGACAAGTTGCAGATCGGCACGTGTACCCTGACCGTGATTAATCACTTCTTTAATGGAGTCAGTGATGAAGGTCATCTGACCATTGATGGTTACCGCCGCACTCAGCAGAATACGCGCGTTAGGGGCAATTTCCTGCGGGTTATACGGCAGGATGAAGGTAAACGGTGCCTGTTTACCCTGAGTTCTCGCCACCTTTTGCGAAATCACGCGGGATGGCGCATCCGCCACCGAAGCATCAGACAATGTCACCGTCAGGACAGCATCCGGTGGCAAGGCTACACGCTGATTGATAAACACGCTACCCGATACATTCGGGCCAGTGATCGCAGGTCCGGTGTCCGGGCTAGCCGCCGTATTCACAGGAGGTTGCTGCGCTGGTGCCTCATGATGCTGTGCGCACCCGGCAAGAGTCAGAGACAGCGCGGTTCCACCTACTATCTGCCAAAGTTTCATTGATCGTACTCCCTTTTTTATTAGTCGCTTGTCGACAAGCTGTAATAAACGCCGACGATGAATTTAGTGACTTTAACCAGCTTACCTACTAATCATGGCACAAAAGTCTGAGGTTTTCCTGTCAGCGGCCAAACAGATCTTCTGACAAAACGTAAGATCCACTATGATTAACAGGTTAGACCTGTCGGTTAAGGCGTATTTCAGAAAATTCCTGCCTGCATTACCCCGAACAACTTAGGTCGATTTCTCCGGTAACTTTCATGAGGCCACTATGAGTCAGGCATTAAAAAATCTGCTGGATCTGCTTGATCTGGAAAAAATTGAAGAAGGGCTGTTTCGTGGTCAAAGTGAAGACCTGGGTTTACGTCAGGTCTTTGGCGGTCAGGTCGTAGGCCAGGCATTATATGCCGCCAAACAGACTGTCCCGGCGGAACGTGGTATCCATTCTTTCCACAGCTACTTTTTGCGCCCGGGTGACAGCAGCAAGCCGATTATCTATGACGTGGAAATCCTGCGCGATGGCAACAGTTTCAGCGCCCGCCGCGTAAAAGCGGTGCAGCATGGCAAGCCGATTTTCTATATGACGGCGTCGTTCCAAAGCCAGGAAAGTGGTTTTGAGCATCAGAACACCATGCCGGATGTGCCGCCGCCGGAAACACTGGTATCAGAATCAGATATTGCTAAAAATCTGGCGCATCTGATACCGGAAAAATTCCGCGAAAAATTTATTGGTCATAAGCCTATTGAAATGCGTCCGGTGAAGTTTCATAACCCGATGAAAGGGAGTGTCGAAGAGCCTAACCGTGCAGTGTGGTTCAGGGCCAACGGTGAAATGCCAGATGATTTGCGAATTCATCAGTATTTACTGGGCTATGCGTCTGACTTCAATTTCCTGCCTACGGCGCTGCAACCCCATGGCATTGGCTTCCTTGAACCGGGAATGCAGGTCGCGACCATCGACCATTCGATGTGGTTCCACCGCCCGTTCCGCATGGATGACTGGTTGCTGTATGCCGTCGAAAGTACCTCTGCATCCGGTGCGCGTGGTTTTGTGCGTGGACAGTTTTATACCCGCGATGGCGTGCTGGTCGCCTCCACAGTACAGGAAGGGGTTATTCGTCAGCGAAAGCCTGAATAATCATCATTAAAGAGCGCCCTGTAAAAATGGCGCATTAAAAAGGGGCGATATCATTATCGCCCCTTTTGCATATCATCATTATTTTATTATTTTTAACTCATTAATGAGAGAGTTAGCGCACTACTTTCTCTGAAATCTCATTATTGGTTGTAAGCGTTTTCGCCGTGGCTATTAACATCCAGCCCTTCGCGTTCTTGTTCTTCAGGAACACGCAGACCTACGATCATGTCCGCCACTTTGTAACCGATGAAAGCAACAACACCAGACCAGACCAATGTCACGCACACGCTGAAGAACTGAACCCAAACCTGATGGCCCATGGTCACACCTTCTGCATAACCTACGCCGCCGAGTGAGCTGGAAGTGAATACGCCAGTCAGCAGACAACCTACGATACCGCACACACCATGAACACCGAACACGTCACAGGTGTCATCAACACGCAGCCATTTTTTCAGGGTAACCACACCCCACAGGCCAGTGATACCGCCTACGAGACCGATGATGAGAGCACCACCCACGCCGACCGTACCACATGCAGGTGTGATAGCGACCAGACCTGCGATAGCACCGGAGCTTGCGCCCAGCAGTGAAGGTTTACCACGCACCATCCATTCAACCAGTGTCCAGGACAGGATTGCACCAGCCGTTGCAATCACCGTGTTCAGGAAAGCCAACGCGGCAACAGGGCTTGCTGCACTTGCAGAACCTGCGTTGAAGCCGAACCAACCCACATACAGGATTGATGCACCAGTGAAGACCATTGGCAGGTTGTGTGGTTTGAAAGCTTCTTTACCGAAACCGGCACGTTTACCCAGCAGATAAGCCCCCACCAGACCTGCGATAGCGGCGTTGATGTGAACAACAGTACCACCGGCAAAGTCCAGCGCACCATCAGCAGCCAGGAAACCGCCTGCCCACACCATGTGAGCCATCGGGATGTAAGAGAAAGTCAGCCAGATCACAGTGAAAATCAGAACCGCTGAGAAACGTACACGTTCAGCGATACCGCCCACGATCAGCGCCACAGTGATACAGGCAAATGAGCACTGGAAAGCAACGTGGATCATCTGGGAGAAGGTGCCTGTCACGGAGTCCAGGCCGATGCCTTTCATCATGACGTTACTGAAACCACCGAAGAACGCGTTACCTTCGCTGAAGGCCAGACTGTAGCCGTAGAGGATCCACAACACGCAGACCAGAGCAAAGGTGACAATAACCTGAGTCAGCATGGACAAAACGTTTTTAGAACGCAGTAAGCCACCGTAGAACAACGCCACGCCCGGTACGGTCATGAACAATACCAGCGCGGTACAAATCATCATAAAGGCGTTATCAGCACCGTTTGCCGCTGCTGGCGCTGCTGCCATGGCAAGCGAAGGCAGCAAAGCCACGGCACCAAGCCCCATCATGGATAAAAGTTTTTTCATTATTAACCCACCCCTGTTTCTCAAAACTGTTTTTTCTAATCTGATTTATCTCAAACCGATTGGTATGAGAGATAAAAGCCTGAAATTACAGTGCTGCTTCGTCGGTTTCACCAGTACGAATACGGATAACACGTTGCAATTCAGCAACGAAAATTTTGCCATCACCGATCTTGCCGGTATAGGCCGCTTTGCTGATCACATCGATCACTTCATCAAGCTGATCGTCTGCAATAGCAATGTCGATTTTTACTTTTGGCAGAAAGTTCACGCTGTATTCCGCGCCACGGTAAAGTTCGGCATGACCTTTCTGACGGCCAAAACCTTTAACTTCCGTTACGGTCAGCCCCTGAATTCCAACAGCAGACAGCGCTTCACGCACGTCTTCCAGCTTAAAAGGTTTGATCACCACAGTAACCAGCTTCATTGTGCCACTCCTCGAATTAAGGGCTTGCCGCGAGAGGATTCGCGCCCGATACGGATTGGATAAAGCAAAGGATGTGCCAGAGTTGAAATCGGGCGCAGATTCATGCAATTCCCGCGTAATACGGCATTTTCAGAATAATCGTGACCAGGCGCACAGTTGTCATGCCATATGCAGCACAGCAGCACACGCACCATTTAAGTGCTCACCGCTGCTTTTTAGTGCACCCGAATTGAAAAAGGGTTCTGCCTGCATGAATACAGTGCGGGGAAAAGAAAAACAGGAAATGAAAAACGGAGAAAGAAGAAAGCCGGTGCCGCAGGGATACGGCACCGATGCAAAGATTATGCGTTTTCTGTTGCAGGCATAATCTGTCCGGCAGAAGCCAATTGCTGTCCGGCAAGTTGCAACTGATACATCTGATAATACCGGCCTTTTTCTGCCAGCAGTTGCAAGTGATTACCCTGCTCAACAGCCTGGCCACGGTGCAATACCAAAATATTATCGGCATCCACAATCGTCGAAAGCCGATGTGCGATAACCACAAGCGTAGTCTGCTGCCGGATAGCCCGTAATGCACGCTGAATAGCCTGCTCGGTGCCGGAATCAATATTGGCCGTTGCCTCGTCAAGGATCAGAATTTCCGGTGCCTGCACCAAAACGCGCGCCATCGCCAGTAATTGTTTCTGCCCGACAGAAAGATTATTGCCCTGCTCTCCCAGACGCGTATTCAAACCTTCGGGCATTTCGCGTACCAGCGGTGAGAGCTGCACAATGTCCAGCGCGTGCCACACCTGCGCTTCATCAATATCACGGCCTAACGTGACATTAGCGAACACGGATTCTGCCAGAACCACCGGATCCTGCTGAACCATTGCAATACCTTTGCGCAGGCTGGTGTGCGATAAGTCGGCGAGGTTACGTCCGTCAACCCTGACCTCACCTTTGTTTAACGGGTAATAACCCATCAGCAGATTTGCCAGCGTACTTTTACCACTGCCGGTATGTCCAACCAACGCCACAAAACCGCGCGAAGGCACGTGCAGGGAAATATTTTCCAGCACCCATTTATCCGGGAGGTAAGCAAAGCTGACGTCTTTGATGTCAATCTCGCCGCTGGTGAGCAACTTTTCGTCTGGCCCGTATTGCTGTTGCGTCCTGTCCATCAAATCAAAGATACGTTCACCGGCAACGACTGCCTGCTGCATAATCGATTGTTGTGAGGTCAGTTCAATCAGAGGCTCGTTGAGCCGTCCGAGATAATTGATGAAGGCGTACAGAACCCCAACGCCCACAGAACCTTCGGCACTGAATCCAAAGAGAATGAGCAGACCGCATAAAATCAACGACGAGAATAAGCTGAGCAAAGGACGCAACAGAAATCCTTCCAGTCGCAGCGTTTGCATGCGGGCCAGGTAGTGCGACTGGCTGGCGCGGGCAAGTCGTTCGCCAAACCTTTTCTGCTGACGGAATTGCTGAATCACATTCATACCGTTGATGACTTCATTGAAGCCATCATTAATATCCGCCAGATAAGCGCGTACTTTGCGCACCACCGGCGTACTGTAAATCTGGTACAGCCCCATCACGACAAATACGGCCGGGAAGATACAAATTGCCACCGATGCCAGTCGCCAGTCGAGGCTGAACATCGCCACCAGCATCGCACCAATCAGGGCGATGCTGCGTAAGACTGTCGACACCACGGTCACATACAGATCACGGATAACTTCCGTGTCATTAGTCACGCGGGAAATCAGCTGACCTACAGGCTGTGTATCAAATGCGCTCAACGGTTGCCGTAATGCCGCATCCATGACTTCGGTGCGCAAGCATTGGACGACCCCCACCGCAGCACGGTTGAACAACAGTGCCTGAAAATAGTGCAGGCTTGCTGCCAGGAATTGCAGGAAGATAAAACTCAGCGCGAGCAAACTGACTTTCCCCCACGGCATTTCACCTTTAGCCACGTAGTGATCGATAAAGAAGCTGATTAATATAGGGCCGGTCACTTCCGCTGCCGCTGCAATCCACAACATCAGAACCGCATAAGACAACGGCTTGCGGTAAGGTTTCCCGTATTTCAACAGGCGCTTTAGCGTTGGCCAAAGCTTCTGAATTTTAATTTTTTTGGGTTCAGCCACGGTGTTCCGGCTCCTTTTCCTGTGACACATCATCCAGCGCAGCTTCTAATTGCTGATAACGGAACATATCGCGGTACCAGCCGGCTTCGGCAGCAAGCTGGTCATGATTGCCACGCTGCGAAATACTCCCCTGGCTGAAGACCAGAATCTCACTGGCTTCGGTCAGTGCAGAGAGACGATGTGCGCTGATGATCACCGTACGGTCATTTCCCCACTGACGCAGATTGTGCAGAATCTGGTGCTCCGTCCGGCCATCAACGGCGGATAAAGCATCATCCAGGATCAGAATTTCGGCTTTGAGGAGCAATGCGCGCGCAATCGAAATACGCTGCTTCTGACCACCCGATAACATGACGCCGCGCTCGCCGACTTCAGTTTCATATCCCTGAGGCAATCGCAGAATGTCATCATGAACGCTGGCGAGACGCGCGGCTTCTTCAATCTCTTCCTGCGTGGCATCAGGCCTTCCGAGCGCAATGTTCTGCGCGACAGTGTCTGAGAACAAGAAAGGCGTCTGACTGACAACTGCCAGCCGGGCACGCCAGTCATCAAGCTGGATTTCTTTAAGGGATAACCCGTGATAGGACACGTCACCGTCAGTGACATCGAACTGGCGCTGAAGGAGTGAAAGCAGCGTACTTTTACCGGAACCTGTCGGACCGCATAACCCCAGCATTTGCCCTGGTTGCAGGGAAAAAGTAACGGTCGTTAAAGCAGCGTGGCTATTTTCCGGATAATGGAAATCGTTGATGTGAGCCTCAAGCGTCGCGCGGCCTGCCGGTAACGGTGTTGTGCCATCAACAACAGCCGGGGCTTCCTGTAACAGGCTACGGATACGGCTGTAAGCCGCGCTGCCACGTTCGACAATGTTAAACATCCAGGCGAGCGCGAGCATCGGCCAGATCATCAGGCCAAGGTACATCACAAAGCTGGTGAGTTCACCCAGCGTCAGGTGGCCATTGACTACCATCCAGCTACCGCCGCCGATGGCCAGCAGGTTTGCCATACCGATAGAGACATAGATGGTCGGATCAAAGCGGGCATCAACACGCGCGACACGCATATTTTTTGCACCGGTATCCGCAGCCACATCAGCAAACTGCGATGACTGATGATTCTCCAGGCCAAAAGCTTTGATCATACGGATACTGGTCAGGCTTTCCTGCGCCTGATCGTTAAGCGAGGAAAACGCCGCCTGTGCGGTTTTGAAACGGGAATGAAGTTGATCACCATATCGCTTGATAATGATCGCCATTACCGGCATCGGCACCAGCGACAATAACGTCAGTTCCCAGCTGATCTGGGTTGCCATAACGATAAGTACCGCCAGCCCCATGACCAGCGAATCGACCAGCGTCAATACGCCCTCTCCCGCAGCGAACACCACCCGGTCGACGTCATTAGTCGCTCGGGCAATCAAATCACCGGTGCGATGGCGCAGATAAAAAGCGGGATGCTGACGGCTCAGCTGACGGAAAAAATCCTGTCGTAGTTCAACAGCAAGCTGATAAGACGCGCCGAACAGCAGCACGCGCCAGACATAACGCAGCAGATACACCACAACAGCCGTGCCGAGCATCAGGCCAAGCCACGCAAAAAGCACGCCGTAAGACATTTGTTTTGACGTAACACCATCGATAATTACGCCCACCAGTTTTGGCGGCAGTAATTGCAGAACGGCGATAATGACCAGTAAGGCGACGGCACCCAAATACCGGCGCCATTCACGCCGGAAGTACCAGCCTAATTGTGCAAACAATCTCACGCAGTGTTTTCCATACAAATAATAATAATTTTATTGAGTTAAACCGGCGACAGAAAGACCAATTTTCTCTTCAGGCCGACAAGGATACCAGAGTTAACAGGGGTTTCTGATGAAACTTTTTACTGCAACTTTTGCATTAAATCGGCAATGCTGTGGTCGATTTTATGCGCTCCATCGCAAAACTTGAGGTCACGTCGTTCAGTCCCGGAATGCCATTCACAAGTCGCTTGTAAAAGTTATCGTAGCTTTTCATATCGGAGACCTGAACTTGCAGCAAATAATCGTACTCGCCCGCCATCCGGTAAAAACCCAGCACCTCTGGAAACGCTTCGACTTGCTGAACAAATCGCTGATACCACTCGCTGTTGTGATGCTGGGTTTTAATCAGCACAAATGCTGTCAGGCTAAGTCCCAGTTTCTCAGCGTCAAGTAACGCCACTTTTCCGCAAATAATCCCGTCATCTTCAAGGCGCTTTATTCTTTTCCAGCAGGGGGTGGTGGTGAGGTTGACGGCCTCAGCCAGCTCGTTCAGAGAAAGGGTGCAATCCCGCTGTAGCAGCGATAAAAGCCTGAGGTCAATTTTATCTACCATATCGCACTCCCGGAGAAAATATTTCTCCAAATAAGATGATCTATGGGTCAAAGAGTAACTTATTTCTCTGGTGATTACGTTATTCTTTATCTCATCAAAACACTTAAATGAGCCTGCAACATGCGCAATTCCTGGGTCACTCACGCCATTAAAGAAATCGACGCCGATTATCAACGTTCAGCCGACACACATTTAATTCGTCTCACGCTGAACGACTTTCCTGGAATTTCGTTGTACCTCAAAGATGAAAGCACGCATCCTTCCGGAAGCCTGAAACATCGTCTGGCACGCTCATTGTTTTTATATGGCCTGTGCAATGGCTGGATCCGCGAAAATACGCCGATTATTGAGGCGTCTTCGGGCAGTACCGCTGTCTCCGAAGCCTATTTCGCGCGTCTGCTGGGCCTGCCCTTTATTGCCGTAATGCCTGCCTGTACAGCCCCGCGCAAAATTCAGCAAATTGAGTTTTATGGTGGTCGCTGCCACTTTGTCGAAAACTCAGGTCAGATTTATGCTGCCTCAGAGCAGCTCGCTAAAGAGCTGAACGGCCATTATATGGATCAGTTCACCTACGCAGAACGGGCCACCGACTGGCGCGGAAACAACAACATTGCAGACAGTATTTTCCGTCAGATGTCCCGCGAACCGTATCCGGTGCCGCGTTATCTGGTGATGAGTGCGGGTACCGGCGGAACGTCCGCAACGCTAGGCCGCTACATCCGCTATCAGGGGCACGATACCGAACTGGTCGTGGTGGATCCGGAAAACTCTGTCTTTTACGATTACTTTCAGCAACGTGATGCCAGCGTTACCGCTCAATGCAGCAGCCGCATTGAAGGCATTGGCCGCCCGCGCGCCGAACCCTCATTTATCCCCGACGTCATTGACAGCATGATGCAAGTACCTGATGCTGCAAGCATTGCTACCGTTCGCTGGCTTGAACAGGTACTGGGGAGAAAAGTCGGCGGCTCGACGGGAACCAATATGTGGGGGGCATTGCAACTGGCAAAACAAATGCGCGAGAAAGGTGAAACCGGCTCGATCGTTACCCTGCTTTGCGACAGCGGTGAACGTTATCTGAATACCTACTTTGATGACAACTGGGTAGCGAAGAATATCGGGGATATTTCCGTTTACGCTGCACAACTGGAAGGTCTCAACTGAATATCCTCGAAATCATTCGAACTACAACAAGGCAGCAAATGAATGAATCCCGATGAGCTTACAAGAGTAAGTGATTCGGGTGAAAGAATGCAGCTAACGCAGTTGCAGTTCGAAGGATGAAGAGGAAAAAAGCCGGGACAGTTAAAGTGAACCCGGCTTGCTGCAATACCTTAATATTCGGGGGAATAGGTGAGGTGTGGAGTGTGCAGCCAGTGTTGCAAAAAGTGAGACACAGCCTGATTACGGCAATGTCCGATGATTTGTAAATGAGAGGCCTGCTCTTTCAGCACCGGCAAGGCGTTGCCCATAATCAGCCCCATCCCGACACTTTCCAGCATTTCCTTGTCGTTCATGGCATCGCCGAATGCCATGCATTCAGACATATCGATCCCCAGACCTGCAGTGAGAAGCGCCAGAGCACTGCCTTTATTACTGCCTGCGGGCTGCACATCCAGACAATCTGCCGCTGAAAAACACAGGTCAAGACGYGGGCCGAAATGCGCTTCCAGTTGGGGTACCAGCGCCAGCAAGGTTTCATGCGGTGCGCAGAAACACACTTTGCTGTTACCAGAATCAGGCAATAAACGCAGATCCTGTAACTGATAGCGGAAGCCGCTGAACTGATGCGGGATCAGCAAATCCGGATCGTCCAGAGACGTAAACCAGCCATCATCACGGAATACATGCTGGCTGGCAGGTGTATCCCATTGCGTGTGCAAAAGCTCGTGTGCACAATCTTCGGACAAGTCACTGGCATGCAACCGGTGCCCAGACAAGTCATGAATTCGCGTGCCGTTTCCGGTGATCAGAAAACCGTCCAGTCCGATGTTCGCCAGAATATCTTTCATTTCGAGATAATGACGGCCGGTGGCAAACGTCAGTTTTACCGGCTTTTCAGCCAGCTGACGCAATGTTGCCAGTGTTTTTTCGCCCAGCGTGTGATCGGGTAAAAGCAGAGTGCCATCCATATCAAATGCAGCTAAACGGAACATATTTTCTCTCAGAAAAGGAATGATTTTCACCCTCAAAGTATGGACTGCGATTTGCGGAACTAATAGTGAACAGTTTGTGAATACTGTTCCGGTTTTAGCTCACACTCTGGCTCTTCGCTGCAAGCCAGCGCGCCATACGCACGATATGATGAACAGGATAATTCACAGCAAAAATAAGGTTCCGTATTTACCGTGCGCCTGCAAAACCGGCTTAATCAATTTCAGCGTTTATACCTGAAGACCGGACAAGTTCCGGTTCAGTTTACCGTGGCCGAACTGGCTGAGATTTTCTGTTGCAGTGAACGTCATACCCGAACGTTGCTGAAACACTTTCAGGATGCGGGCTGGATTGACTGGCAATCCCAAGCAGGTCGGGGGAAGCGTGCGTCACTTTGCTGCCTGAAAACCCCCGAAGAATTGCGGGGAGCCTGTTTGCAGGAGTTGCTGAAAAATGGCGAACATTCGGCCGCGTTGCAGCTAAGCCAGCTGGATCCGAGCCATCTCAATGCACTGCTGGCGCCGCATTTGGGCGGGCAATGGCAGGAAGATGCGCCCACGCTGCGTATACCCTATTATCGCCCTCTCCAGCCTTTAGATCCGCTGACGTTGACCGGCCGTGCCGAGCAACATCTTGCCCATACTATTCATGCAGGACTGACGCGTTTTATTCCGGGAAATTCAGCCCCCCAGCCCGATCTGGCCCATCACTGGCAAATCAGTAATAACGGCAAAACCTGGCAATTTTTCCTGCGTAGTCAGTTGTTCTGGCATAACGGAGAACCACTGAAGACCGCGCAATTAATGGCGCGCTTTGAACAACTGCAAAACTCACCGCGCAGTAAACATAATCTGGCTTGCGTGAGCAAATTGTCTCAGCCGCACGCACTTTGTCTGCAGTTTGATCTCGATAAACCCGATTACTGGCTGGCGCACCGGTTTGCCGACCTTAACTGCCTGTTATCCCATCCCGATAATCCACATATCGGCGCGGGTCCTTTTCGCCTGACTACCTTTTCACCTGAACTGATCAGGCTTGAACAACATACGTTGTACGCCTTACAGCATCCTTATCTGGCGGCTATTGAATTTTGGATCACACCGCAACTCTTTGCACAAAAAAGCAATGTCAGTTGCCAGCATCCGGTCAGGATCATTTTGGGTGAACAGGATGAATTATCGCGCGTGAAACCGGTCAGACGCAGCACCAGCTTGGGATTTTGCTACATCGCCGCCAATCTGAAACGTGGCGTATTGAATGAGGCTCAGGCGCGTAAAATCGTCCGTCTGATCCAGCGCAGCGGCATGCTGGATAATTTGCCTATCGATCATGATCTGGTGAAAGCCAGCAAAGAAATGCTGCCTGGCTGGCCAATACCTTTGCATGACGATGCTGATGTTCCATTGCCTGAAAAGCTGACATTGCTGTTTCACCCGCCGGTTGAATTTGAGCTGGTGGCGCAGGCACTAAAGGAAAAGCTGGCGGAAGAAGATTGTGCACTGGAGGTTAAATATCATGCCGGGCGACTTTGGGAAGATGATGCGCTGCTGGGCTGGGCCGATCTGCTTCTCGGTGATCGTTTGATTGGCGAATCTCCCGATGCCTCCCTGGAGAACTGGTTACAGCAAGATCCGCTCTGGCCGGGGATCCTGCGCGAAAAAGATTATGTTTGCCAGCAACAGCGCCTGGCCGCTATTCAGCAAATCCCGCTGGAGAACCATCGCTCGGACGAACTGCGCGATCATTTATTTCAGTGGATGCAGTCGGCCATCGTCACACCGTTGTTTAATTATCAGTATCAGGTCAGCGCACCACCACGCATCAGCGGTGTGCAACTCACCGCATGGGGCTGGTTCGATTTCTGTCAGGCATGGGTTCCGCCGCCGCTGCCAACGGAAAGTGCCTGAAGGAGCTGTTTCACTACACTCCGGGGGTAAAGGAAAGTAACATTAGGGCACTTTTACTGCCCGATGCGCAGTGAATTTCAGATAATGGTTTCAAACAACAGGTAATCAGAATGAAAAGAGCAGTGGTAGTTTTTAGCGGCGGACAAGATTCAACAACCTGTCTGATTCAGGCTCTGAAGCAATATGACGAAGTCCACTGCGTTACTTTCGATTATGGTCAGCGTCATCGTGCAGAAATCGAGATTGCACAAAAACTGTCTGTGGAACTGGGCGCACGTGCCCATAAAGTGCTGGATGTCGGGTTGTTAAACGAACTGGCTGTCAGCAGCCTGACCCGCGATAACATTCCGGTGCCTAATTTTGGTGATGAAAACAACGGGGGCTTGCCGAGTACGTTCGTTCCCGGTCGTAATATTCTTTTCCTGACGCTGGCGGCCATTTATGCCTATCAGATCCAGGCAGAAGCCGTCATCACCGGCGTGTGTGAAACTGACTTCTCCGGTTATCCGGATTGCCGTGATGAATTCGTCAAGGCGCTGAATACGGCTGTGTCGCTGGGTCTGGCGCGAGATGTGCGTTTCGAAACGCCGCTGATGTGGCTCAATAAAGCCGAAACCTGGGCGCTGGCCGATTATTACCAGCAGTTGGATCTGGTTCGTCATAAAACGCTGACCTGCTACAACGGCATTGCTGGTGATGGTTGTGGTGAATGTGCCGCCTGTCATTTACGCGCTAATGGTTTGCAGCAATACCAGCAGGATAAAGCGGGCGTGATGACCAGCCTGAAGAACAAAACCGGACTGCGTTAATTTTTCAGTTTTAATGTTTTGCCGGTAACGGGCGGCTTTCAACCGCCCGTTGGCGTATTCTTTTGACGGGAAAGTGATCTTGCGTAAGGGGAAACGATTAATCGTTTTCCAGTTCCAGTTCACGTAACCGCTCGAGCAATTCCCCTTCCAGCGGCAGCGCTTTTTGCGTACGCAAATCGATACACACGAACGTCAGCGTCGCATCCGCAACCACATCACCTTCACACGTGACAACCTGCTCGAGAACACCACTGCGCCCGTTCAGTTGCTGCAAACTGCTGTCAATGCGCAATACATCCCCCAATACCGCAGGCTTGCGGTAATTGATGTTGATATTCACCACGATGAAGGCAATCTTGTTCTGGCTCATCCACTGGAAACCTGACTGATTGTCGAGCCATTCCCAGCGCGCTGTTTCAAGAAATTCCAGATAACGCGCGTTGTTTACGTGCTGATAAACGTCAATGTGGAAACCGCGAACTTTAATGAACGTATGCATAATCGTTAAGAAACTCCTGATAGTCGTCTGAGGCTTACAACCAAACTGGTCAGATGTCTCTAGAGATTAGCAGAAGAAAACGGCGGCAACCGTTAAGGGATCACCGCCGCGACATCCGTCACAATTTCAGACGGTCCTTGTTACGTTCAAACAATGCAGCACCAATTCCCGGAACTTCACGCAATTGTTCGATATCCGTAAATTGCCCAAGATCTTCGCGGTAACTGACGATGGCTTGCGCTTTTTTCATCCCTACTCCGTTCATCACATTGGCAAATTCTTCCGCAGTCGCCGTGTTGATGCTTACGGTACTTTCATCGGTCACTGCCACTTGTTCCTTTTTCACTTGCGGGCCAGTGACTTTGCTGGCTGCCGTCGCTGGCGCCGCCGTCGTGGTCGCCACGCTGCTGGCCGCATTGGGCGCGGCCTGCAACATGACCGGTAGTGTGGAAAGTCCCAGAGCGAGAGCTAACGAAAGTGAGGTGATGCCTAATTTTTTCATGCTGTATCCTCCATGTGTTTGACAGCACGGAGAGAATGCATCAGGCAGAGAAAGCGGACAACGGGCAACATTCAAATGTGGAAAAGGCCGCGGAAGCGGCCTTTTGTTTGTTGCAACGCGTTGCAAAACTTTGCGGCGTTTACTGGTTTTGTGCAGCAGAACCGTATTTGATTTTCGCTTCCTGACGCAGGTTGGTCAGCAGCGAATCAAAGGCCACATTCGAGGACGTCTGTTGCATTTCCTGATTGAAACGTGCTGTATCAGCGGCAGGAATGGTACCCGGCGTCACCGCATTCAGTTTGACCAGTACACTGTTGCCTTTATCGTCCTGAGTCAGCCCATAAACCGGTTGGTCTTTCTGAGGATGAGGCAGTGCGTAAACGTTTTCTTCGAATGCAGAAGGCTGCTGGCTACGCTGTACTTTCTGGACGGCACCAAATGTCAGGCCGGCAGCTTTCATGGCGTCATCGCCTTTGCCTTCTTTCAACGCGGTCAGCAGTTTCTCACCTTCCATACGCGCCTGATCCTGTGCTTTCTGCCGTTTCACCAGCGTCGTCACCTGATCTTTCACGTCAGCGAAAGGTTTAACCCCTTCAGCTTTGTGCGCATCCACGCGAACTACAAAGGCGCGGTCACCATCAACGGTAATAATGTCTGAGTTACTGCCAGGAGAACCGTCCTGACCAATCAGGCCACCGTCGAAAATCGCCTGTACGACAGGTTTGAAATTGATACCTGCCGGGATTTGATTCTGAGTGAACCAATCTGTGTGAACCGCTTTCGTACCGGCAACATCTTCAGCTGAAGCCAGAGATTCGTTGTCATTGGTTGCCGCTTCGCTGACTTTCTGTTGCAGCGCGTAGTAGGCATCCAATGATTTCTCTTGTTTAAGCTTGTCGGCAATCGTGTTGCGAACGTCAGCTAACGGTTTGACCTGCTCAGGCGTCACGTCATCAAGGCGCAAAATGAAGAAACCGCTGTCCGATTTAATCACACCAGACACCTGACCTTTGGTGGTCAGATTGGCATTTTTAAATTCTGGTAACGTCGTTTCAGGCTCCATCCAGCCGAGGTCACCACCTTGTCTGGCACTCAGCGCATCGGTCGATTTGGTCTTAGCCAGTTCCGCGAAATCGGTGCCTTTTTTCAGCTCGGCAGCCACTGCGTCAGCATCGGCCTGAGATTTCAGAACAATGACACTGTAGCGACGGCGTTCAGGCTGACCAAATTCGCTTTTATGCTGGTCGTAATAGGCGCTGATATCCGCATCCGTCACGTTAGTTTTCCCCTGCATGGCCGCTGCATCCATTTCGATGTAGCTGACTTTCACCTGTTCAGGCGAGAGGAAACTGTTTTTATTCTGGTCGTAGAATGCCTGCAATTCAGCGTCAGTGACCTGCTGTTTAGCTGCCAGCGCATCGGTATCCAATGTGGCAGTCTGCACATCACGACTTTGCAGAATCAACCCACCTAGAGATTTACTTTCCACTGGCAAAACGAAATCGGACTGACCGTAGGCTTGCTCAAGTTGCTGACTGATTAACTGTTGTTTCATCAACTGCGCAAAGTTATCCGCGGTGTATCCCATACCCTGGATGCTTTGCAGATATTTAGCATTGTCGAAACGGCCATCAGTCTGGAATTGCGGGGTCGCAAAAATCGCATCTTTGATCTGCTGATCGCTGACGGTAATGCCTAATTTTTTGGAATACTGATCCAGCAACGTGACGTCAATCAGGTTGCTCAGGGATTCCTGGCGTAATTGCTGCATATAACCGTCGCTGCCCGCAAGCGCAGAGAATTGATCTCCAAGCTGCTGTTGCAAGCGGCTACGCTGGTTTTGAACTGCCTGTTCCAGCTGAGCACGTCCTATTTCCTGACCATTCACTTTCGCTGCATAGTCGCCTGAACCGCCGATCAGGTAGTTGCCTACCCCTGTCAAAATAAAGGACAGAATAATCAGGGCCAGAATGATTTTGAGCACGACGTGATTGGCGGCCGCGCGTAAATTGTCCATCATAGTGTGGCAACACTCCGCTGTAATAAAAAAAGCGCACCGTTTTCGATGCGCCTTGTATCTTACCTTACCAGCCCGATGACGTCAGGTTATTGTTTAACAACCAGACCTGAATGAAAAGCATCAGTGATGCGCCTCACACAGTTTCAACGTCAGTCTGCGGGTAATTAACCGTTAACGGCATCTTTCAGCGCTTTACCTGCACGGAAGCCCGGCACTTTAGCGGCTGCAATGCTGATTTCTTTACCGGTCTGTGGGTTACGACCAGTACGTGCTGAACGCTCGCGAACGGAGAAAGTACCAAAACCAACCAGAGCTACTTCATCCCCAGCTTTCAGGGTGTCAGTGACAGATGCAAGAACAGCATCTAAAACACGTCCCGCTGCGGCTTTAGAAATATCAGCACCGGCAGCAATTTTGTCGATCAATTGTGACTTATTCACTCTTATCATCCCCTCTTAAAATTCGTTCATCACGGCGCATTTTCCCTGCAGACGTGACCGCGCTGCTGTTATATCAATCTTGTCAGAGTGATGCAAGCGACTGAAAGCAGCCTGAAACCCTTTGACCGTTCACTAAGTTAACGGCACAAAAAAAAGCTGGCAAGTGAGATTTCACCTGCCAGCCTGAGTTTTATTCAACTGTGTAAGCTGAGGTCACTATTTTGCTGCCACCGGCAATGCTCCGTAAGCCGGATTTTGCAGTGCGATGTTGAGAACATCATCAATGCGTTTTACCGGATGGATCTCAAGATCTGCCAGCACGTTCGCCGGAATTTCTTCCAGATCACGTTTGTTGTCGTCCGGGATCAGAACCACTTTGATGCCACCACGATGGGCCGCCAGCAGCTTTTCTTTCAGACCACCGATTGGCAGAACCAGACCACGCAGTGTGATCTCACCGGTCATCGCAACATCCGCACGAACCGGGTTACCCGTCAGACAAGACACCAGCGCGGTACACATGGCAATACCGGCACTCGGGCCATCTTTCGGCGTTGCCCCTTCGGGTACGTGAACGTGAATATCACGTTTTTCGTAGAAGTCAGGGTTGATACCCAGTTTGTCTGCGCGTGAACGGACAACCGTCAGTGCAGCCTGAATGGATTCCTGCATGACTTCACCGAGAGAACCGGTGTAAGTCAGCTTACCTTTGCCCGGTACGCAGGCCGTTTCGATGGTCAGCAATTCACCGCCCACTTCGGTCCACGCCAGACCAGTAACCTGGCCCACCCGGTTTTCGGTATCAGCACGGCCATAATCGACCTTCTGCACGCCGAGGAAATCTTTCAGGTTGTCGCCGTTAATTTCAATGTGCTTGATGTCTTTATCCATCAGCAATTGCTTAACCGCTTTACGGCACAGTTTCGACAACTCACGTTCCAGACTACGTACACCCGCTTCACGGGTATAGAAACGGATGATGCCAGTTATTGCGCTGTCATCCACAGTCAGTTCGTTCTTCTTAAGCGCATTACGTTCAAGCTGTTTCGGCAACAGGTGCTGTTTGGCGATGTTCAGTTTTTCGTCTTCGGTATAACCGGAAAGACGGATCACTTCCATACGGTCCAGCAGCGGAGCCGGGATGTTCATCGAGTTCGAGGTCGCCACAAACATCACATCTGACAGGTCGTAATCGACTTCCAGATAGTGATCGTTGAACGCCACGTTCTGTTCCGGATCCAATACTTCCAGCAAGGCAGAAGCCGGATCGCCACGCATATCCGATGACATCTTGTCGATTTCATCAAGCAGGAACAGCGGGTTTTTAACCCCCACTTTCGCCATTTTCTGGATCAGTTTGCCCGGCATGGAACCGATATAGGTACGACGGTGACCACGGATTTCCGCTTCATCACGTACGCCACCCAACGCCATACGAACATACTGACGGCCAGTCGCGCGTGCGATTGACTGACCCAGTGAGGTTTTACCCACACCCGGAGGCCCGACCAGACACAGGATTGGGCCTTTGATTTTGCTGACGCGACTCTGCACGGCGAGGTATTCCAGAATGCGGTCTTTGACACGCTCCAGACCATAATGGTCAGTATCCAGAACTTCCTGTGCTTTGATCAGGTCCTTTTTCACTTTGCTGCGGGCATTCCATGGCACCTGAAGCATCCAGTCGATATATCCACGGACAACCGTAGCTTCGGCGGACATCGGCGACATCATTTTCAGTTTTTGCAGCTCAGCTTCGGTTTTCTCACGCGCATCTTTCGGCATTTTGGCCGCTTCGATTTTGCGTTTCAGCGCCTCGTGCTCGTCAGGCGTGTCATCCATTTCGCCCAGTTCTTTCTGAATCGCTTTCATTTGCTCATTCAGATAGTACTCGCGCTGACTTTTCTCCATCTGTTTTTTGACACGATTGCGAATGCGTTTCTCAACCTGCAACAGGTCAATTTCCGATTCCATCATCGCCATCAAATATTCCAGACGCTCGGTGATATCAAACATTTCCAGTACAGATTGTTTGTCAGCGAGTTTCAGTGGCATATGTGCCGCGATGGTGTCAGCCAGACGTGCAGCATCTTCAATGCTGTTCAGCGAAGTCAGCACTTCCGGCGGGATCTTTTTGTTCAGCTTGATGTAGCCTTCAAACTGATTAATCGCAGTACGCACCAGAACTTCCTGCTCGCGTTCATCCACGGCCGGAGATTCCAGGTACTCCGCCTGGGCAGCAAAATGCTCGCCACTGTCAGAAAGTGTCGTAATACGCGCGCGTTGTAACCCTTCCACCAGCACTTTTACCGTGCCATCCGGGAGCTTCAGCATTTGTAATATTGAGGCAACCGTACCCACGGAGAAGAGATCATTAACGCCCGGCTCATCTGTTGAGGCTTCTTTCTGCGCCACCAGCATGATTTTTTTGTCGTGATCCATCGCAGCTTCGAGGCATCGAATCGATTTTTCCCTGCCAACAAACAACGGGATCACCATGTGCGGATAAACCACCACATCGCGCAGAGGCAATACGGGGATTTCTATGCGTTCAGAACGCTCAGGGTTCATAGAGCTCTCTCTTAGTTTAGCTTCCGCCAGGTTAAGGAAATCTCGTGAAACACGAGTCAGACGGGTTTCAGCAAGTCGTTAACTGAGTATATGGGGATGAATGTCCGACATTCAACGATAAGAATGTGCGAAAAAAAAATGGGGGACAAAATCCCCCATTTCGTGGCTAACTCTCTGGATAGATTGGCTAATTATTCGCCAGATGCTTGTTGTGCTTCCGGCTTGCCATAAATCATCAGAGGCTCTGACTGACCCGCAATCACGGATTCATCAATAACCACTTTCTCGACATCTTCGAGAGACGGCAGATCATACATGGTATCCAGCAATGCCGCTTCCACAATGGAACGCAGGCCACGCGCACCGGTTTTACGGATCATGGCTTTTTTGGCAATGGCCGTCAGCGCTTCATCCCGGAATTCCAGTTCAACGCCTTCGAGATTAAACAATGCCTGATATTGCTTAGTCAGGGCATTTTTCGGCTCTTTCAGGATTTGAATCAGGGCTTCTTCATTGAGCTCACTCAGAGTCGCCACCACTGGCAGACGACCTATGAACTCTGGGATCAGACCAAATTTAATCAAATCTTCGGGTTCAGCCTGAGCCAGTAACTGACCTTCAGTCGCTTTCTGCTCTTTGCCTTTCACTTCAGCGCCGAAACCGATACCGGTATTCGTATTGATACGCTGTCCAATCACTTTATCCAGGCCGGCAAAAGCACCGCCACAGATAAACAGGATTTTCGAAGTATCAACCTGCAAGAATTCCTGCTGCGGATGCTTACGTCCGCCTTGCGGTGGAACAGCAGCCACGGTGCCTTCAATAAGTTTCAGCAGTGCCTGCTGTACACCTTCACCGGACACATCACGCGTGATCGATGGGTTGTCAGACTTGCGAGAAATCTTGTCAATTTCATCAATGTAAACAATGCCGCGTTGCGCTTTCTGTACGTCGTAGTCACATTTCTGCAGCAGTTTCTGAATGATATTTTCGACGTCCTCACCCACATAACCGGCCTCGGTCAGCGTGGTGGCATCGGCCATGGTAAATGGCACATCCAGGAAACGCGCCAGGGTTTCAGCCAGCAGCGTTTTGCCGCTACCGGTCGGCCCGATCAGCAGGATGTTACTCTTGCCTAATTCTATACCGTTGCTGGTATCGCCATTACGCAGGCGCTTATAGTGGTTGTAGACCGCCACTGCCAGCACTTTTTTTGCAGGTTCCTGGCCGATAACATAATCGTCAAGGTGCTGACGGATTTCATGCGGCGTCGGTAATGCACTGCGTTCACGGTGTGGCGCGACTTCTTTGATCTCTTCGCGAATAATGTCATTACATAAATCGACACATTCATCGCAGATATACACTGACGGCCCGGCAATCAGCTTACGAACTTCATGCTGGCTTTTGCCGCAAAAAGAGCAGTACAGCAGCTTTCCTGAACCGTCTTTGCGCTTATCTGTCATCAGTAAACCTCTTCTCTGGTATCAGTCCCGCAGCGTAACAATAACACCACGACACGACTATATTACACAACAGCCGCATGATTGGCTGATGTCTGTTCATTCCTGTTATGACTCATTGCTTGCAGAACTTCAGTAACTCAAGCCCTGCCTTTGAGACGTCCGTATGAGTATAACTATAGACCATCAGCCCGGCAGAAATAAGCCGTCAGGCGCGATGGGTAAATACGGAGTCTACTAACCCGTACTGTACAGCCTCATCAGCGGACAGGAAACGGTCACGCTCAGTGTCACGCTCTATTTCTTCAAGAGATTTGCCCGTATGTTTCGCCATCAGCTCATTCATACGAGATTTCACTTTCAGAATTTCTTTAGCGTGGATCTCAATATCCGTCGCCTGGCCCTGGAAACCGCCCAGTGGCTGGTGGATCATCACACGGGAATTTGGCAGGCAGAAGCGTTTGCCTTCGGCACCGGCTGTTAACAGGAATGCGCCCATTGAACAGGCTTGTCCCATACAAATCGTGCTGACATCCGGTTTGATGAACTGCATGGTGTCATAAATCGACATACCGGCAGTGATCACGCCGCCCGGTGAGTTGATATACAAATAAATGTCTTTTTCCGGACTTTCTGCTTCCAGGAACAGCATCTGGGCAACAATCAGGTTAGCCATATGGTCTTCAACCTGACCGGTCAGGAAGATGATACGTTCCTTAAGCAGACGGGAGAAAATATCGTATGAACGCTCGCCCCGTGAAGTTTGCTCAACCACCATGGGTACCAACGCCATGTTTGGTGCAAATTGCTCTCTTTCACCACTGTATGACATAACCGTCTCCTAATAGATTCTGTTTGGCGCTATTTAAAATCGATTCTACTTGAGATAGGCACACATGACTATGCTCAAGCGGCCAAGTCGCCATTTACACGCCTGACGGTGTTTATCAGTCAGATTTTAACTACAAATTTACCTGGGTTAGCTCTTATCAATTGGGGGAATTGCCCCCTTTTTCAAGCCTGCAGTGATATTTCTTTTTTGGCGTGCCCCCTGAGCCAGTAAAAAGCCATCCTGAGGGTGTCAGTCAACAGTTTCTACGTGGGCTGTGCTTTATATTGATAAATATAGTGCAAAAACAACAGCCAAAACAAAAATACCTGATTTTCAGGAAATAAAAAGCCCGCAGTAAAAACCGCGGGCTTTGGAAGCAAACCTGTAAACAGGTTCAGCAACGTGCATTACAATTATGCAGGTTGAGTCTGGTTCATCAGTTCAGTAAAGGTAGTGGCTTTTTCAGTCACTTTCGCTTTAGACAACAGAGTTTCGACCGCTTGTTCTTCCAGTGCGACGTTACGCATGTTGTTCATCAGCTCTTTGTTTTTGCTGTAGAACTCAACAACTTCCTGTGGATCTTCGTACGCAGAAGCCATTTCTTCGATCAGTGCTTTAACGCGATCTTCATCAGCTTTCAGTTCGTGCTGGCTGATGACCTCGCCCAGCAACAAACCAACAACGACGCGACGTTTAGCTTGCTCTTCAAACAATTCGCGTGGCAGTTCCAGCGCTTGTTTTTCGTTGCCGCCAAAACGTTGTGCAGCCTGACGACGCAGAACATCCACTTCGCCGTCGATCAGTGCAGATGGCACGTCGATTTCGTTAGCGCTGACCAGACCGTCGATTGCCTGAGTTTTGATGCGGTTACGAACAGCACCTTTCAGCTCGCGTTCCATGTTTTTACGCACTTCAGCACGCAGACCTTCAACAGAACCATCAGCCACGCCGAAACGTTTGATGAATTCAGGGGTCAGTTCTGGCAACTCACGCTCTTCTACTTTCTTCAAAGTAATCGCGAACTTAGCCGCTTTACCTTTCAGGTTTTCAGCATGGTAATCTTCCGGGAAGTTCACGTCGATGGTGAATTCTTCACCGGCTTTGTGACCCACCAGACCGTCTTCGAAGCCTGGGATCATGCGGCCCTGGCCCATAGCCAGTACGAAATCAGAAGCTTTGCCGCCTTCGAATTCTTCACCGTCGATGGAACCGGAGAAATCTACAGTCACGCGGTCTTCAGCAGTGGCCGCAGCATCAGTTTCCTTCCAGTCCGCTTGTTGCTTACGCAGAGTTTCCAGCATGGTATCAACATCAGCGTCGTTAACTTCAACAACCGGTTTTTCAACTTCGATGTTTTCCAGATCTTTCAGCTCAACTTCCGGGTACACTTCAAATTCTACGGAGAAGTTAAAGTCTTCACCCTGCTTGTACTCACCCGGGATGTAGTTAGGTGCGCCAGCTGGATTGATTTTTTCTTTGATGATCGCATCAACGAAATTGCGTTGCATCAGATCACCCAGTACGTCCTGACGTACTGACGCGCCGTAACGCTGTTCAATGATGTGGCTTGGTACTTTGCCTTTACGGAAGCCGTCAATACGTACTTTTTTAGAGACGTTGATCAGTTCACTGCTCACTGCTTTTTCAATGCTTTCAGCAGGAACAGTAATCGTTACGCGGCGCCCAAGGCCTTGAGTGGTTTCAACAGAAACTTGCATCTTGTTACCTCAAAAAAAAATCACAGTGCTCGGTCAACTCCAGAAGTCGTTCTCAAGATGAGCGCAAACTTACCTTGAAAACGACTTCTAAGAACCGGGACAGTTCTGTATCAGAACGTAGCCCTGTATTCGAGAGCGTCCGAAACCATTCCGGAAAAATTAGACGCGACATTATAGCGGCGCATACGCATTGAGTCGAGGACGGTCTCTGTTGCGCGGGAGGGAAACTCACACGGGACTCGATCCTTCGAAAAATGCGGTCATTCAGAGGCATAAACCTCGTGCCGTCAGTCCGTCAGAAGAAAAACAAAAACGGCCCGCAGGCCGTTTCTTGAAATTCGCATCTACTAATACCGCATCTGGCAAGGAAAGTTCCAGTGTTACCGCGTCAAATGCCGATATTTATGCCTTTTGTGAATCAGATCGCGACTGTCAGGCCATGGTGCCCGCGCCGCGACACGGCGGTGAAGCTGGCACCGTATCCTGTAAGCCTTCCCATTCTTTCAGGGTATACGTGTGCAAAGCCAGCGCATGCACGCTGCCTGCCAGCTCCTCCGTTAATTTCCCATAGATGGCACGATGACGCGCCAGGAAACGCTCCCCGATAAACTTATCCGACACCATGACCACTTTAAAATGGCTCTCGGAGCCTGCCGGGACATTATGACGATAGCTTTCGTCAGTCACTTCCAGAAACGCAGGTTCAAATGCTTCAACTAATTTTGCTTCTATTTGCTCACGAATCATAGCAATCTCCTTACACCGCATCAGCAGAGAACTGCGCCTGTCTGGTACACCTATCTCTTTATAATGATAGGCGGCTTTCCAGATTCTACGCACGCCAGAACAATAAATTTCTGCTGCAGATTGATAAAAATGGCGCTCAGTCTGTCAAAGAAACTGCCGCTTCGCTACGGATGGCGTCAGCAGCCCGCAGCTTTACTGCGACTTTGCTGAAAAAAAACGCGAAAAACACGCTTTTCCGGATTGTTGGGACTTCCCCCGGCAAATGGCAATGTTATGATGTCGGCAAATTTTTGAGCACTATTCCCTTATTAATATTGAGAAAATACACATGCTAAAGAAAATTATTTTCCCTGTTCTGGCACTGTTCATGCTGGCCGGTTGCGCCACCAGCACTAACACCCTGGACGTTTCACCGAAAATTGTTCTGCCTTCACAAGATCCAACGCTTCAGGGCATCACTATCAGCATCAACGGTGCTGACCAGCGTCAGGATCAGGCACTGGCAAAAGTGAACCGCGATGGGCAGTTGATTTCCCTGACACCGTCACGCGATCTGCGTTTCCTGTTGCAGGAATCACTGGAGAAACAAATGACCGCCAGAGGTTACATGGTCGGGGCTGACGGCGCGGTTGATTTGCAAATTGTAGTGAACAACCTGTATGCAGATGTTCAGGAAGGTAACCTGCGTTATAACATCACCACTAAAGCCGACATCTCCATCATCGCGACGGCGAAGAACGGCAGCAAGCAGGTGAAAAACTACCGCTCGACATATAACGTTCAGGGCGCACTGTCTGCGACTAACGCAAAAATTACCAACGCAGTTAACACCACACTGGGCGATGTCATCAGTGACATGGCGTCAGACACCAGCATCAGTGACTTCATCAAAGCGAATGCCCGTTAAGTTCAGCTGAAGTTTGCGTGATGAATTCTGCCCGRCTCGTCCGGGCAGAATGCTTTTTAAGGCCAGTGATTATCTTTCCTGAAATGCATCCCTTCCTTTATTATGCGTATGCGCCACTCTCTCAACGGTTCGCAGGAACACAATTTTCATGATCAGTCAGTACTTTAAAATTTTCACGCAACGCAATACGGTCATTTTACTGCTTCTGGGCTTCGCTTCCGGTTTACCCCTGGCGCTGACGTCCGGCACGTTGCAGGCGTGGATGACGGTCGAAAATGTTGACCTGAAAACCATCGGCATTTTTTCGCTGGTAGGTCAGGCCTACGTGTTCAAGTTCTTATGGTCACCGATGATGGACCGTTACACGCCTTCTTTTCTCGGGCGCAGACGCGGATGGCTGATCCTGACGCAGTTGTTGCTGGTCGTGGCGATTTTCGCGATGGGTTTTATGGACCCTTCAAAAGATTTATTCTGGCTCGCCGCGCTGGCCGTACTGATTGCATTCGCCTCGGCGTCGCAGGACATCGTTTTTGACGCGTATAAAACCGATTTACTGCCACCGGAAGAACGCGGAAATGGTGCCGCCGTGTCAGTTCTGGGTTACCGCCTGGCAATGCTGGTCTCCGGCGGACTGGCATTATGGCTGGCTGATCGGTATCTCGGCTGGCAGCATATGTACTGGCTGATGGCAGGTATGATGCTCATCGGCGTTCTCGCCACCCTGTTGTCGCCGGAGCCTGAAAATACCCAACCAGCGCCGCGTACCATGGAGATGGCCGTCGTCGCACCGCTGAAAGACTTTTTTGGCCGCAACAATGCCTGGCTGATTTTGCTGCTCATCGTGATGTACAAGATGGGCGATGCGTTTGCGGGAAGCCTGAGTACAACATTTTTGATCCGTGGCGTCGGTTTTGATGCGGGGGAGGTCGGGCTGGTAAATAAAACGCTCGGGCTGATGGCAACCATCATCGGTGCATTGTTTGGCGGAATGTTAATGCAGCGTCTGAGCTTGTTCCGCGCCCTGATGTTATTTGGGATTTTGCAGGCTGTTTCTAACGCCGGTTACTGGATCCTCGCCATCACCGATAAAGATTTAACCACTATGGGCGCGGCGATTTTCTTTGAAAACCTGTGTGGCGGTATGGGGACGGCAGCGTTCGTGGCACTCCTGATGACGCTGTGTAATCGCTCATTCTCTGCCACCCAGTTTGCGCTGCTTTCAGCATTGTCTGCCGTGGGC